>NZ_JAMPNW010000004.1:0-244399 GCF_028479545.1 Providencia sp. PROV201 | reverse complement strand
CAGGCCGAAATATGACGAGGATTTTTAGAACCAAGGAGCTTGGATCATAACCGCTCCATAAAACAAGGCTCGGCCGGCTAACTCTCCGCTAAACATCGCCAACATTATCAATACAATTAAGACTACGGACGGTCGCTCCTTATATGCTTTCATCACCATAATACATGGCAATAGCATACTCATCACAACTTGCCACCACAGAAAATAACTTCCACCTTGGCTTGCGGGTAACTGTAAGCGAATAACCTGCGCGATTAATACCAATGCAACACCTATCAGCACACCTACTTTAATTGTCGATGGTAATGGTTTGCCTTGACTGATAACAAATAAGGCCACTAGACTAAAACCAAGGACAATTGCACTACCTAGAAACGCAATTTGTGTTGCTGGTGTATGCCATAATGGGTGAGCGACCATTTGGTAATAGACTTGTGCGGTGACAAGTATAGCGGCTAACCCACCGACCCCACTTAGCCAACCTAAAATCGTATTGCGTGTGTTTACCGTGGGTTGTAACCAGCAAGATAGCGCCCACAACGTAACAATTCCATTTAATAGTACAAATGTCACTGCCTCGCGACTTAGCCATGAATGGCCTAGCCCCAGAACGGAACGATAGGCTTCGAGAGGCACACCCAAGTGCCCCATTGACATCGTTGACCCGACAACTTCAATCAGCCATATCAATAACACTGCACGACGTAATACAGAACCTGATAATAGGTATTCTTGACTGGCTTTCATTTGGTAAATGGTTAATGCGAGAACAGCACCGACTCCCCATTGGCTCATTACCGTGAAAAATACCAGAGGGAGCTCCATATGTTTAATATCCATGATCAGTCCTCCATCCCAATAATCACAATATTTGGATGACTAATTGTGTGATCGGGCATGTTATAACGTTGCTCCAGCACCGCCCAGTTTGTCGTATGCTTTTTACGTAGTTCAGAAATATCACCAAACTCAATCGCACCTGTCGGACAAGACTCCACACACCTTGGCAGTAGGCCTTCATCTAACCGCTCTGCGCACATATTACACTTACTGGTTTTTCCTTCTGCTGGGTCAAAGACAGGGGCATGATATGGACAAGCCATGATGCACATCTGGCAACCAATACATTTTTCATGGTCTTGAACGACGATGCCATCTGCCCGTTTGGTATAGGTGTCTGCAGGGCAAACTTTTAAACATTGTGGGTCATCACAATGATTACAAGACATCGTAATGAATGCTTGGGTATTCGGTGAGTCATCATTAAATTCGCGAACTCGGCGCCACAACACTCCCGGTGGAGTGACATTTTCAGATTTGCAGGCCATTGAACAAGTGCGGCAACCATAACAATCTTTTGTATTAATTAAAAAACCATATTGTTTAATCATGATTAAGCCTCCCTTCTGACATCAACCAATGTACTGTTACAGCAATGCCCAGTGCCTAAATGTTCAACTTGGTCATTCGTGACATGGCTGCTACTTCCCCCCTGCTGTTCCCACCAGCCGTTATCTAACGAAATTACGCCTTTTTTAATATGCGTAGTTACCACCGCAATGGCTCTGTGTTCCCCTCGGTCATTAAACGTAACCGCCCATTCTCCATTCTTAATGCCTCTAGACTTAGCATCTTCTGGGTGAATTAAAACATTCGGCTGGTTTCGTTGTACTTCAAGGATCCATTCATTCATTCCATGACTTGAATGCACGCTACGCGCTAACTTGCGCTGAACCGCCATCAGCGGGTACTTTTTGGCTAATTCAGGTGAACCTTTAACAGACTCCGTCACTTGGTAGTAAGCGACAACAGGTGAAAAGTTTTTCTTTTGCCAATCTTCAATAAACAGATGAGCTTTTTGGGTTGATGTCCTAAAAATACCGTCTTTGAATGGTATCCAATCCCCCTCGACTGGGCGCACAGGGCCCTTTTCTAACATTTGGCGCGTAATACCAGAGCCGACTAAACAGGCGTCAATATAGTGCTCTATTGGTTTATTGAATACCTCACCAAAACCAAAACGTTCCGCTAATTGGGCAAAAATCCAATAATCGGGTTTTGCTTCACCAGCTGGCTCAACCGCTTTTTCCATTAATTGAACATATTGGCTACGGACACCCGCCATCAAACTGGTATCTTCAAAAATAGTGGTCACCGGTAAGACTAAATCTGCATATAACGCCGTCGAACTCATTAAGTTATCAGCCACCACAACAAATGGCACTTTCTTCAGAGCCTCCCGAACCTTATTCGTGTTCGGTAATTGGGTCATAACCCCCATCGTCATAATCCACCAGAAATTAATTGGATGCGGTTTTTCATTGACGATAAAATCACCAACTTTCGCGACAGGAATAGGCGGAATATTTTTCACATTCGGTGCGGGGGGAACGATTGGACTAAATTTAGCCATTTGCCGAGCACCACCTGCATCACAAACGCCTGCGCCACGCTTACCAATATTTCCAGTGAGTAAAGCGAGGTAGAACTGGCTAGCGGCAACATAAGCCCCATGCTCGGTACGCTGAGCACCGGACATGTTTTGTACAATCATGGAAGGCGTAATGGATGAGTAATCACGAGCAAGGCGAACAATCGTTTCCACTGGTACGTCTGTTTCTTCACTGACGCGAGCCACATCCCAACCTTTAGCTTGCTGATAAATTTGCTCAAATACTGTGGTGTAACCCAAGTTATCGGGAAGTTCATGCTGGAAAAGTGCCGGTTTAATACCCGGTGAATCATGACGAACTAATTGTTTGCTTAATATATCGAAAACTAAATAGCTGTCTTTATCATCTTCATTTTGCCTAACTTGTTTTTGGTCTGTATCAACCAAATAGACAGCACCGGTATGAACCCTGAGAAAATTTTCATCTATCCGGTTTTCTTCAATAATAATTTTAATCATGCCTAGAGCAAGTGCGGTATCTGTCCCTGGAATAATCGGGATCCACTCATCGGCTTTTGCTGCGGTTTCATTAAAGCGCGGGTCAATAACCACTAACCGAGCGCCATTTTTTCTTGCTTGGTTATAATTTTTAAAATAGGCTTGCATCGTAACCGCTGGGTTATTACCCCAACACAGGATATAACGGCTATCTGCTATCGTATCGCGGGTATCAGCATACCTCAGGCCGAGCATCGGGATCATTGCGGCTGTTACAGCAGAACAACACAGTGAGCCTGCTTGTTTCGTTGCCCCACCTAAATAATCGAAAAACGCCTTCCCCATGTCATTTTTAATCGAATCCATATTTCCGGCATGAGTAGAAATGAACAACCCTTCATTTCCATATTTATCGATGGTCTCTCTAATATTTTTTTCAATAAGATCCAGTGCCTCATTCCAACTTATTGGTTTGAATTCGGCTTTACCTTTTTCACCTACTCGCAGTAATGGTGTTTTGACGCGTTGATCATGGTAGACCCATTTAGTTCGGCTCATACCTCTCAAGCAACATTTAACATTAAACCCTTCCGTTGCTTGAATTTTCATCAGCTTACCTTGGTAGGTATATGCGGTTAGGTTGCAATGCAAACACTCCATTGCACAAGTTGAACGAAATGTTTTGTAGTCCGACAGTTTTAGCCGCACTTTGGGTAAGGGTTGATTACTGTTACCCTGTACATATGAACAGGGTGCAATACTTGCCAGCCCAACAACACCAAGCCCTTTGAGCAGGGTTCGGCGTTTTAAACGTAGTGAATTTATAGTTTTCATTATAGTAAACCTCGACATTGCCTCTATAAGTACACTATATATATACTCCATTCACCAAAGATGAACTTGAGTAGCATCAATAATTCTATCTATTTATAGGTAATAATGTGCTACCGCTTTAGGGTTATCTTTTTTGCTTTATCGGGTCGTTAGCAGCACAAGGCAACTCATGGTAAAATATAACGACTTGTTAAACTGAGGTTTATGTATGTCTACTTTGCAAGGTGTTAATTCTGTTGATATAGCTGTAAGCATTTTAAATTATATTGCTCAAAATGGGGGCATTGCGCGCGCAGCGGATATTTCAAAAGGTTGTGATATATCGAAAAGTCGTCTACATAAATATCTCGTTTCACTATGTCGTACACAAATGCTGTACCAAGATATTCAAACTAGTCGTTATGGATTAGGTCGAAATTTAGCCTTCCTAGCCAACTTTGTTGAATCTGAGGACTCTTATATCGACACCATTAACAATGGTTTGATTCAATTTCGCGATGAACAAAACGTCTCAACGGGCATTGCTACCCGCCTAGGGAAAGCACTTTCTTTAATTAAATATAATCGTAGCTTCAAAAATATTGAAATTGACTTTTTGCCTAACACTCCATTACCTGTCGTGAAAAGTGCGGCTGGGCTAGTGTATTCCGCATTTGATAGCCAATTTGGCTCGAACTCATATTCACAAGACGAGATTAATAAAGTTATCCAACAAGGCTATGCTATCCGTTACCAACCGACAGAAGGTATTCCCGGCGCACAATCTATTGCTTGCCCTGTATTTAACAGCGAAGGCCAGCTTGTTGCAGCTGCAGTGACGATGGGATTTATTGCAGAAAATGAAATGGAAAGGTTGGCAACTTTATTAATCAAACAAGTTAGCCGGCTAAATTTATAATAACTACACCTGGCCGATACTATCGACCCAAGCTATAAACTATAGTTCAAATCAACGGTTCCAAATAAACCAAACAAATAAAGCCGAGGTTATCTCGGCTTTATGAATTCATTACTTCACATCGATACGAGGCAATTCGCCCATTTCTTTGAGTTTTTTAGATATTTCACGACGCTCTTTAGAAAGCTCTGCGTTCTTAATAATATAATCATCGACGCGATCATCATAATCGCTACGCATGTTCGCAATAATTGCCTGAATATCTTCAATCGACATGCCTGGTTTTATATATTCACTCAAGTTATCCAGCAGTAAAACACGCTTCTGGTTATCACGAATTTTTTTCTCATTGTCGGTAATTTCACGACGAATTTTATTTTTGCGACGAAACATACGCACAAATTCCAGAACATTTTGGAAAGACGGCTTGTTAGCGTTGTCCATGTTTAAAACCCTCTAGTCAATATTCAAAACGCATTATCTATTAACACAATACATTCTAATCCTATCGTGTTACAAGCCCGTTTAGCATATTTATCAAATTATTCCGCTGAAAATTGATTTCACTTTATACTTTTACGTCCAAATTTTCGGAGTGACCTTCATAAAATTTATTTATCTGATCTTGCCCTTTGATTTCTGGATCACCAGCGCCATCACCTCTGAGACAAAATGCAGATAATATTGTCGTAATAATCACAAATGTACCCATAACGAGATAGGTATGAGCAAAACCAATTTTATCATACCCCCAGCCTGCTAATGGGGAAAAAAGACTTGCAACGACAGAACTCATGCAACTAAAGCCAACTAAATAAAGTGTCGATGACAAACGCTTATCAAAATGAAGACTGTTATATTTAAAAATTGCGACTAAAAGAATTGGGAGTTCAACGGCATGCAGTAATTTCATTATCGATATCATAATTGCGCCATCAGCTAAGCCTGAACCAATAATCCGTAACGCCATGACTGAACTCGCAAATAATAACCCATTTTTAGCACCGATGCGGTTGACGATAAATGGCGCTATGAACATGCCTCCCGCCTCTAAGAAAACCTGCAATGAATTTAGATAACCGTACATCTCATTACCTAATTGTTCACTTTGGAACTGATGAACAAAATACACCATAAATTGCTGGTCATAGACGCTGTATATGCAGGTTCCAAATACAAATAATATTAAAGCCCAAAATTGAGGCTGCACAAATAATTGTAAAGCATCTTTCACCGTTATGACGGAAGGCTTACCGTGTTCAAGACTATTATAAGCATCCGTATTTACTGTTTTTAATTTCAATAAAATAACTAAAAATAATAAGCCTGAAACGGTTGCCATAATAAAATTGTAGTCGGGGTTTACGTTAATATTACGTCCAGCAAAAAACGTTGCAGTCGCCCAACCCAATGAGCCCCACATCCTCGCTTTACCATATTCAAAATTGCATAATCGGCTGACCCGCTCAGTATAAGACTCAAGAACACCTATCCCTGCGTGAAATGTCATACCAATAAACAAACCGCCAATAACACTGCCTAAAAATACATTCCATTTTAGCAACGTACCGAAAACCATAAAAAATGGCCCAGATAAAATCAGCAGTACAGCAATAAATAGCAGTAAATTTTTTCGTAATCCTAATTTGTCCTGTATAAATCCATAAAGTGACTGAGCGCAAAGCGCCACAATTGAAATACAAGAGAAAATAAACCCCGTATCTGCACCATCTAAGCCAACATATTTACGCAGCCAAATTGCGACGACAGAAAATATTGATGACCACGTGAAAAAGAAAAAAAACAATAATGCACTCAAAGAGGCATAATACTGTTTTACTCCACGTTCCATATTTCATCACCTGCCAAAAATTATCCTGATTAAGCAGCTATCAATCTCACTCGCTCAATATCAGTTAGCGTTGGTTTAGCTTTCACAGTAGATAAGGTATCATTAATCAACAATGTATAGTGATACCAATAAATTAACCACTATCAACCTATTATATAACCATCAAAATGGTGAAAACGTTGCAAGATAATAAAAAACAACCTTCATTCTTTATTCATGACTATGAAACCTTTGGTAAACGCCCTGCTCTCGATAGGCCTGCACAATTTGCCGGCGTTCGTACCGACCTTGATTTTAATATCATTGAAGAACCTGAGGTTTTTTATTGCGCTCCGGCTGATGATTATTTACCACAGCCTGAAGCCGTCATGATCACAGGGATCACCCCACAGGTGGCATTATCTCAAGGCGTTAATGAAGCCGAGTTTGCTAAACGAATTCATGCAGCTTTTAGTGTCCCTAATACCTGTATTATGGGTTACAACAATATCCGTTTCGATGATGAAGTTACCCGTAATATTTTTTATCGAAATTTTTACGACCCATATGCTTATAGCTGGCAACAAGGAAATTCACGTTGGGATTTACTCGACACTCTGCGTGCCTGTTTTGCACTTCGCCCTGAAGGTATGCAATGGCCAGAAAATGAAGATGGCCTACCAAGTATGCGCTTAGAACATTTGACCAAAGCAAATGGGGTTGCTCATGAAAATTCTCACGATGCAATGTCTGACGTTTTAGCCACTATTAACATGGCAAAACTGTTGAAAGCTGCTCAACCGCGGATGTTCGACTATTTCTATCAGTTAAGAAATAAAAACAAAATAAGCCAACTTATTGATATTGTAGAAATAACGCCATTAGTTCATGTGTCTGGTATGTTTGGCGCATTGCGTTCTTATGTTAGTTTAGTTGCGCCTCTTGCTTGGCACCCTGACAACAAAAATGCCGTCATTATGTGTGATTTATCTGCCGATATCTCACCATTAATTGAGTTAGATGTTCAACAGTTACGTACTCGTTTATATACACCTAAAGCCGAACTGGCTGGCGAGTCCCCTGTTCCTGTAAAATTAGTGCATATTAATAAGTGCCCTATTTTAGCGCCAGAGAAAACTCTGCGGCCAGAAGATGCGCAGCGAACCGGTGTTGACCGTGACTTGTGTATGCGCAATTTGGAAACCTTACGCAAGGCTCCTGACATTCGTAACAAATTAATTGAGTTATTTAGCGAGCCTCAAGTATTCGCAGAGTCAGATGATGTCGATACACAAATTTATAATGGCTTTTTCAGTCCTTCTGACCGCTCAACTATGGATATTATTCGTGAGACATCCCCACAAAACTTGCCTGCATTGGAATTAAGTTTTGAAGATAAACGTATGAAAGAACTGTTCTTTCGCTATAAAGCACGTAATTACCCTGCGACGCTATCTTATGATGAGCAGCAACGCTGGTTACAGCACCGTAGGGATTACTTTAATGAAGAACGTTTAACAGACTATATGCAACAAATACAGCAACTACTTGTAGAACATCAACATGATGAAAAGCGTTGTCAGCAATTAAAAGCATTGATTAATTATGCGAGAGATCTCGCCAGTTAATTTATCAATAAAAAAGGCAGATATTGTACTATTCCCAATATCTGCCTTACTTCATTTATATAGTGAGTTTATTGCTGGTCATGAGTATGACCACAGCCACAATCTCCTTCCCAATTTTTCCGTTTAGTTGTTTTACCTAAACCTGGGTTCATTGTGTTTGTTGGGTCAGATTGCTTATAGAACGATTTCAGTTGTTCAGGGGCTTTATACAAATGCCCTACGTTATGCTCTGCAGGGTATTGAGCGCCTCGTTCATCTAACAACGCTAACATTTTTTCTTTTAGCTCTTTCGGATCTACGCCTTTCTTCAATACATAATCCTGATGCATAACATGGCACATAAAGTGGCCACAATATAATTTATGAACTAATAGCTTTTCAATTTCTGGGGGTAATGTTTCAAACCAGTTTCTATCATTACGACGTAATGCGATATCAAGGGGTAAAACATCTTCCACATCTTTGTTGTGAACAGCATGATAACGAACCGCAGAACCCGCGGCAGCAAAACGGTGTAAAAAAGCTTTCGCTCCCTCTTCTGGCGTACATTCAAAATAGCCGCCATCTGCGTTTGAAAAATAAGATTTTAGCCAAACTTTAGCTTCATCAATGCCGTCTCCAGCCATTTTCAACATTAAATGGTGTTCGTAACGATCACGGAACTCTTTCATGCGAGGCGGTAAGTGGGAAGGCCATAATTTACTGAGAACCTGCATGGTACGGTCAATCAGATTTGATGGTAGGAATGGGACTTTATTTAATACTGCATCAATACGCCCTTTAATAGTGAAAAACATTGGCATTTTGTCAGTGCCGAATTTATCAATCATTAAAAAGGTGTCTTTACCATAAACCTCTGCAATATCGAAGCAACCACGATGCATATATTCCCCCGCTACTGGCAGGTTTTTAAACTCACTCAGAATATAGCGACGTATATCTTCCAAAACATCTGGATTGTTAGAACCAATATAAAATACTTGTGTTTTTTTATCTGCAGGGAAGGTATCTAAGCGAACAGCAAATACCGCTAATTTGCCAGCGCACCCTGACGCTTCAAATAGGCGCCGTTCATCCGCATTGAAACGTGACGGTGTGTCTGCATCAACATCACGAACACGTTCTGCATATTCATGGTCAGACGCTAGTTTATCGCTCACTTGCACGTCTTCGCTGCTATAACCACGATTTTGTAAATTCGTCAGGATCTCTTCTGGCGTATTCCCCAAATCAATACCGAGGTGATTGACAAGCTCTACTTTGCCATCATCATTCACTCGGCCATAGAGAGCAAGTTCAGTATAGGCAGGGCCTCTGCGCACCAATGAACCACCAGAACTGTTACAAATACCACCAACAACCGAGGCACCAATACATGAAGAGCCAATCAAAGAGTGCGGCTCACGCCCTAATGGTTTTAGAATTTTTTCCAGATCGTACAAAGTACTTCCCGGCATCGCAACAACTTGATTAAACTCCGGTAAAACTTGAATTTGGTTTAGTTTCAAGGTGCTAATGATGACGATATCGCGATCATAATCATAACCACTCGGAGTTGACCCTTCGGTTAACCCTGTATTAGCTGCTTGCATCAGCACAATTTTGTCTGCTTCAACACACGCCTTGAAGACATACCACTGTTCGAGCAATGTTGTTGGAAATACAACTGCGATTGCATCGCCCATACCAGAGCGGAAGCCTTTACGATAACGTTCTGTTTTATGCGGCTCTGTTAAAATATTTTTTTTGCCAACAATATTCCTAAGCGTCAGTAATAACCGTTGATTCTCAGGTTTCTTTGCATCATTCATTTGCGTGCCTTATTAATCGAATACGTAATTATCATAGTTATACATTATGTGTTGTAACAACAATATCACATAATATTATGATGTTAATAGGCTACACGCTTTATCTTAAATAATTCTTAACGGGTAAAAAAATAGCGCCTCAAGGGCGCTATTTTTAAATCTAATTCTGAACATATTCAAAGTCGAATTCTTCAGTATATTCAAAATAGTTCGTGTTGTAGCAAGGCGCCGAGCAAAACGCAGCTACGGCGCGAAATAGGAAGAATTATGAAGAACTATACGTCGCTCATCTGCGGCATAGGCCGCTTAAACATGCGTGTCAGCACCGCCATATAGACCAAACCAACTGCTGTCCAGATCAACCCATAAACCATTGAGTCTTCTTCAATATTCAGCCATAACACACACACTGTTAGCGTACCAATAACAGGCAGGATCAAGTAGTTTAGGATATTTTTGAAGCCAGTCATTCGACGTTCACGAATAAAGAATTGGCTAATGACAGAAATATTCACGAAGGTGAACGCAATTAGCGCACCAAAGTTAATTAATGCTGTCGCAAAATCCATTTCAAACCAGATAGCGCCTAATGCCAAGAAACCAACCAGTAATACGTTGTATGCCGGGGTGCGCCATGTTGGGCTTACGTAGCCAAAGACTTTTTCTGGGAATACCCCATCACGTCCCATCACATACATTAAACGCGCACTACCTGCATGAGCGGCCATGCCTGATGCTAATACGGTAACACATGAGAACACCAGAATGATTGACTGGAAGAATGTACCAGCGACAAAACGCATAATATCTGGTTGTGTTTCGTTTATATTCTTAAAGCGTGATACATCAGGGAAGTATTGCTGTAAGAAGAACGAAACAGTAATAAAGATAACCCCACCGATTAACGCAGTTAAGAAAATAGCACGAGGAATAACTTTACCGGCATTCGGTGTTTCTTCTGAGAGTGAACTTAACCCGTCAAAACCTAAGAATGAGAAACAGAGGATTGTTGCCCCAGCAATGAGTGGGATCATTTCCGTTTTTTCATTAGCAAATGGGTTAAAAGTCCAGATTTCTCCCGTTCCTTCACCGTTAGAAACACCGTGGATCACAAGCCCTGTAAACACCACCATGACACCCACTTGAATAATAGCAATGACGGTACTTAAGTTTGCAATCACGTTAATCCCACGTAAGTTGGCTGCAGTCATTAAAATAACCAGCCCAACAACGAAGATTGCAGGTTCTACATTAGGGAAAATATCTTGTAAATAGATTTTAGCCAATAAGATGTTGATCATTGGCATAAAAATATAGGACAACAATGATGTCCAGCCCACCAAGAAGCCAATATGTGGACTCATGGATTTTTGGGCATAAGTGTACGCTGAACCGGCTGATGGGAAACGTTTCACCAATTTACCGTAGCTCAGTGCAGTAAACAGTATCGCAGCAAGTGCAATAATGTATGAAGTTGGAACATGTCCACCGGTTTTATCTGATACCATTCCGAAGGTATCAAATATCGTCATTGGCTGGATATATGCAATACCAATCATTACCACTTGCACCAATGTTAAGGTTTTTGCAAGTTGTACGCGGTTATTCGCACCCGTTTGATTGTGACCGATGTCTAATGGAATTGGCGTATTATTTTGCACGTCTAAGCCCTCCCATAACTTTCGATTGCATACTACTTCGGCTTAATCGACAGTTACTGGGAAGACTTTGCATCTGCCTATAGGCAGAGAAAAACGAAGAAAGGGAGAAAGGCGTGTGAGCGAAGCCACCGAGAGCCCCGTAGTCATCGATACGGCAGCCGCCAGCGCCTGGCCCTGCTGCGAATGCGAAAAAGTAAGCCATAAAAGCATTCCTCAAATCGGTAGCGAAAAATGTTTGCTACACGTAAATATTAAAATTATCTCTCCGGCTCTATGTCCGGCCCCGCTAGAATGAACGTTCCTAAAAACAAAAAAACCGATGCTTTATTTAATTAAGCATCAGTTATTTTTTAGTTCGCGCATTTTGCACGCCATAACTCGAAATAGCAAGCTAAATTGTTAACAAATCACCCTATTTCCCATGAGAAATTTTGATTATTTCTGACTTTTTGCCATATCTGCTTATAAGTTCTTTTTCTTATGATTTTTATCAGGTTTTAATCAACAAAAAACCCTTTGGTGAGAGCCAAAGGGTTTGGGTTAATCGAGATTATTTTTTCGATTAGAAGTTGTAGTTGATACCGATATTGTAACGACGGCCTTCTAATTCAGCACCGTAAGTCGCATTATCGATACGGCGATCTAAGACGTTATAGACACCACCAACAATGTTCGCATTCTTGTTAAGCTGATAACTCGCACCTAAATCAAATAAAGCATAAGATGCTGTACCACTTGCCATTTTTTGTCCACGGCCTTGGTACTCAGAGGTTTTACCACGGAAATTCATACGCGTCCACGTTTCTAAATCTTCAGTGGTTTGCCATGTCAGTGTGGAATTAGCCATATGTTTAGGCTGTTTATTTAATGGCTTACCTTTATTTACACCACTTTTTTGTTCAGTATCGGTATAGGTGTAGTTAGCTGCGAAGCTTAAGTCATCCACAATACGCCAGTTGAAAGTTAGTTCAACACCGCGCATTCTTGCTTTATCAACGTTTGCTTTGTCACTAATAAAACGATATGGTTTTCCAGGTTTATCACCTTCACCATCTTGAGCTACTGTACATGCTCTTACTGTGCTACTATTTTCTTCACAACGCCTAACTTCAGTAATTTTATCTTTAAAGTCAGTGTTATAGATAGTTATCCCTGCGGTAATATTATCCTGGTTATTCCAAATAACACCAATTTCTTCAGTAATACTTTTCTCTGGTTTCAAATCAGGATTACCATAAATAACGGCATTTCCTGCACCACCGCCTGTTGCTTGTCCCCAGTTTGCGGACGATTCGCGCAAGCTTGGTGCTTTATAACCTGTAGTTACCCCACCTTTAATCGTCCATTGTTCATCAGCATGCCATACACCATACAGACGCGGAGTCCAGTGTGAACCATAGTTTTCGTCTTTATCCATACGAAGGCCACCCGTTAATGCAAAATCATTAGTCATTAACCATTCATCTTCTGCAAATAACGCCCAGCTATATCGTTCAAGCTGATTATACTGTTTAAATTTATTACCTTCGTCTTTCAACTTCTCTTTACGATATTGACCGCCGATACTTAAACTATGATCACCCAGTAAAAAGACACTTTGATTACGGAAAACAAGGTCTTCAGCCGTCATTTTACGGCCTGGGTTTTTTGTCTCATCGTATTGAACATAGGTATCTGTTGATGCAATATCATAAATACCCGTATGGGTTAATGCCATATGAGTCAATTCATATTTGCTAAAACCGCTACCGTCACCTCTTTTGCTGGTATAACCTTCACGGTCATCACGGTGTTGGTTATCACGTTTGAACTCTGCATCGAAGGTATTTTTGTCATCTGGAGTTAACGATACCGTTGCTCCACCACTTGCCATGATTTGGCGGTTAAAACCATTAATGATTTTATCTTCACCACGATGTGAATACTGGCCTTGTAGTTTTACACCTAACAAACCATCAATTAATGGACCAGAGGTATAGAAACTGCCTTGCCCTGTATTACCTGAATTTTTGCGTTCTGTAATTGTGGCATCTGCTCGTAAACTGGTCGTCCACTCTTGTTGCACACGACGAGTGATAATATTGATAACCCCACCCATCGCATCTGAACCGTACAGCGATGACATTGGGCCGCGTACCACTTCAATACGCTCAATCGCAGGTAATGGCGGTAACCAACCTTGCTCAATACCAGAACCGTCACTATTTGGACGAGTGCTGCGTGTATCTACACGTTTACCATCGATTAAAATCATGGTGTATTTTGCATCCATACCACGGATGCTAATATCAGAGCTACTGCCGCCACCGGTGACCAAAACACCCGGTACATCTTTTAATGCGTCAGTTACATCACGATAAGCTTTAGTTTCGAGTTGTTCGCGAGTTACTACAGAAATAGACGCAGGTGCATCTTCAATTTTCTGTTGATAACCTGATGCGGTTGTAACATAGATTTTATCTTTACTGTCATCAGCAAATGCAGGTGCCGCAGCGATAGCCGCAATTATGCTAATTGCCACTTTTCTTTTATTAAAAACAACCATTCCCAACTCTCCAAGAGATATTTTGTTTTATATATGAATTGATTTGCTCACATTGATTTCATTGAATCAAAAATATCATTTTTATTATTTAGGCATTTAAATACCCATAAGAAATTCATGGTAAAAAACCATTATATAATTCAATTAAATTTCCTGTGGGTAATTACTATTAATTAATATTTAATTTGTTTATTTTTGAATATTGTTTCCTATTATTTTATTTGATGTGCTTGCTGTGTACTGCAAGCACATCATTTTCTTCGTGATATTAACTCGCCAGTTTATCAACCAGCCCATCAATCAGGACTTGTGGAACACCTTGCGAACAACGTTCGATGCGACCGCGTACACCATAAACCTCAGCAAGGCTTTCGGGTGTAATGACCTCTGCAGGTTCGCCTTGTGCAATTAAATTACCCTGTTTCAACATTAATATGTGTTCTGCATGTTTAAGCGCAATATTAATATCATGAACAACCACAACCGTGATTATATTTCGGCGTTTGGTTTCTTTCGCCACTAAATCCATCACATGGTATTGGTAATTCAAATCCAATGCACTTAACGGTTCATCTAATAACAATAAGTTGGGTTGACGAATTAAAGATTGAGCCAAACCGACTAATTGTTTTTGCCCACCAGAAAGTTGGTCTAAATAACTTAACGCCAAATGTTCAATACCCAATTGGCGTAATAACCCCATCACTTCGTCTTTACTGTTTTCATTGCTTAAACCGCCTGAAGCACGTTGAGCAACAATAACAGACTCGAGAACATACAGGTGCACACCAGCAGGTAACGTTTGCGGTAAATACACCACATTTTGTGCCCGCTGGGCAAAACTCTGTTGGGTTAAATCCAAACCATCAAGTAACAACTGCCCTGTTGCCTTATTTAGACCCGCCAGCGAACGCAACAACGTGGATTTACCACTGCCATTAGGCCCAAGTAATACCGTGATCTTGCCGCGAGGCAAAATGTCCGTCGATAAATTTTCAATCACCGGGCGTTTTGGGTAGCCTGCATTAAATTGATTAATAATCAGGCCACTCATGATACGTTCCCTCTATGACGTAAAATAATGCTTAAAAAGAACGGTACCCCCACTAATGATGTCACAATCCCAACAGGAATAATCACACCAGGAATAATATTCTTCGACGCAATTGACGCCATTGATAAAATTAACGCCCCAATTAATGCACTTGCTGGTAGATAAAAACGGTGATCTTCACCAAAAATCAACCTTGCAATATGCGGTGCGACTAAACCAATAAAAGCAATAGGGCCAACAAATGCCACCGCTAAAGCCGATAAAATACTAATACGCAATAACGTTGTTAGCCTTAAACGACGCACATCAATACCAAAACTGATTGCCCTGTCCTCGCCCAACCTTAAAGCCGTCAGTTTCCATGAGCTCATCATGGCAATCGGGAAAATAAGTGCGAACACTAGCGCCATCACACCCAGTTTTACCCAAGTTGCTTTTGATAAACTCCCCATCGTCCAAAAGACTAAACCTTGCAAGGTATCTTCCGTCGCGATGAATTGCATCATAGAAACCAATGCATTAAAGGTGAACACGAGAGCAATACCAAACAATACGACACCTGAAGTTGCTACGCGCGTCCAACGGGTTACTGCGTCTAACATCAAAGCGGCTAACAACGCAAAAATAAAGGCATTCGCTGATATCACCCATTGGTCAGGCACACCTGGAATTGCAATGCCAGAAACAATCGCTAATGCGGCACCAAAAGCCGCTGCATTAGAGACCCCTAACGTAAATGGGCTCGCTAACGGGTTATTGAGGATCGTTTGCATCTCTGCGCCAGCAAGCCCTAATGACATGCCAATCACCACTGCCATCAACGCATATGGCAGACGAATATCCCATACGATGACGCGTGTCCCTGCATCAACGGCCTCTGGGGTCACCAACGTTTGCCATAAACGCTCAAGAGATAAACCTGATGGCCCTAAAGTAAAATCAATAACCAGTGATAATAAAATTGCCGCAACGATGACCGCTAGCCATGTCAACCGACGACGTAACATATTTTGATAATGTATTTTTACATTATCGTCAGCCTGGATCGCGGCTTTTTCAGCCGCAACTATTGGCTCGCTCGTAATACTCATCAATTCTTACCCGTCTTCATTACTTTTCGCTGACCCAATATACACCTGTTGGCTCAATGGCGAGAAACTCTCTATGTAATTGCTCCAGCGTTTTTTGCGGCTCAAGGTCGGTAAATTGTTCTGGATAGAACCACTTAGCGAAAACTTGCGTCGCAATCACATTGTATGGAGAGTTATAGTAATTGTGCCAGATAGCATAATCTTGCTTATCTTTTATGGCTGATAACGCGCTAATTCCTTTACGTTCAGTAATTTTTTTCAGGCTTTCTTTTGCATCAGTTAATGTGCTTTGTGCCCCTAATTGAACGCCTGCATCTTTACTTCCCGGTGCTTTTGCACCAGATGCAATGTAAATACTTGGGTCTGCAGCAATGATTTTCTCTAAATTCATCGTACCAAGTGCACCCGGTAAAACACCTTTAGCAATATTTTTACCACCAGCTAAATCAATAAAGTTCCCCATGTTCCCATCACCAGCGGTACCACAGCAGTCTTCAAAGGCTCCCGCGCGTAATTCGATAAAAACACTGGGTTTTTTATCGTCTGGTATTTTAGAGGTAATATCAGTGACTAACTTTTGGTTTCTTTCATAAAAATCGACATACTTATTTGCTGCCTGTTCACGATTTAACGCTTTGCCGAGTAAACGCATACTTGGCAATGTGTTTTCCAGTGGCTTATCACGGAAATCCACGAATACGACAGGCACTCCCGCTTTTTCAAGCTGGTTAACTAATTCGCTATTTTTACCCGGCCCATGGCCTGACAAACCAAAAATCGCGATATCTGGATTTAGGGTTAATACTTTTTCTGAACTGACGCTATCTGCGCTGGTATTACCAATCAGTGGAATATTATCAATTTCAGGAAATTTAGCTTTATAAGCAGCGTAGGTTTGTGGGTCTAGTTTTCGAAGGTCACCTTGCCAACCCACAATTCGGTCAATAGGTTTATCACCTTCCAGCAGAGCTATTGCACTAAATAGGCGTCCCTCACCTAATAAAATGCGATTAACATTATCAGGAACTTCAACTGTACGACCTGCAATATCAGTGACTGTTGCAGCCCAAGCACTCATACTGGCACTTGCTAATAACGCTAAACTTATCCCTTTTACTACCGACCTAGCTACAGACTTCTTGGCTACCGACGACATAGTATTAAGCTCCACTATTAACCTCATTGACTTACCTTTTTTTTATGCGGTAACAATAAAGCAAATAAGAATACTTATCAATACGATTATTAGTTTAATCATGACTTTCATCAATGGAATTTTGTGACCACCATCGTAAAGCCAAGCATTCAGCATATTTTACCGCCAAAATACCACTTTATTGCCAGCGCTATATATAAAAAAACAGCACCCTATAAAGAGTGCTGTTTTCATGATAAGTATTTTAAAAAATTATTTATCTAAATTTTCGCGGTAACTTGGAAAGCTCATTTCTTTATAGCGAATAAACGTTGTTTTCTTCGCTATCTTATAGCCAAACCAAATCGCTAAAAATAATGGGAGACCAATATAAGTTGCAGTAACCCCTACCCAATCAATTTTATCTTCTAAAAAGGCTTGGTAATTTTGGCCTAATGTAATTGTTAAACACAAAATAAAGGCAAAAATAGAGCCAATTGGGAAGAAACCTGAACGATAAGGTAAGTCATTAAGATCTTTCCCTTGTGCAATATAGCCTCTACGGAAACGATAATGGCTAATTGCAATACCTAACCAAGCAATAAACCCTGTCATCCCGGATGTATTTAATAGCCACAGGTACACCGTCTGGTTTCCAAACATAGAACTTAAGAAACACAATCCCGCAACAACTGTCGTTGCTAACAATGCATAACGCGGTACGCCACCTTTAGATAAACGGGCGAAAATGCGCGGCGCTTTGCCTTCACGCGCTAAGGTATACAACATACGCGTTGATGCGTACATACCCGAGTTACCTGCCGATAATACTGCCGTTAAGATAACCGCATTCATCACTGCTGCTGCGGATAATAGGCCTGCATTTTCAAATACTAAGGTAAATGGACTGACACTAATATCTTTGACATCATTACGCAGTAAACTTGGGTCAGTATAAGGAATGATCAAACTAATAATTAAGATTGCGAAGATATAGAATAACAGTATACGCCAAAATACTTTGCGCACTGCTTTTGGAATATTTTTGGCAGGATCTTTCGACTCACCCGCAGCAATACCAATTAATTCAGTACCTTGGAATGAGAAACCAACGATCATTGCCACACCAATCATTGCTGAGAAACCACCAGCAAAAGGTGCATCACCAATTTCCCAATTATGCCATCCTGCATTCTCTGCACCATTCATGATGCCAAAAATCATTAATACCCCGACGATAATAAAAATAACGACCGTGGTGACTTTTATTAATGAGAACCAGTATTCCGCTTCACCAAACCCTTTAACAGAGATGAAATTCAGTAAGAAAATAATGGCAAGGAAGATTGCGCTCCAAATCCAACCGGGAGTATCTGGGAACCAGTAGGTCATCACCAACTGAGCGGCAACTAAGTCAACGGCAATAGTCACAGCCCAGTTGTACCAGTAGTTCCACCCTAGTGCGAAACCAAAACCTTCATCGACATATTTTGCACCATAGGTTGCAAATGAGCCTGAGACAGGCATATAAGCGGCTAACTCGCCCAAACTGGTCATCAAAAAATAGACCATTAAGCCAATGATAGCATAAGAAAGGAGTGCTCCACCGGGGCCTGCTTGTGCAACCGTTGCACCGGATGCAACGAATAAACCGGTACCGATGGACCCACCGATAGCAATCATCGCAAGATGGCGTGCCTTTAACTCACGGCGTAGTTTTTGTGGGCCGCCCTGCGAGATAGTATTGGTATGTTGTTCTGACATTTGTTCCCTGCATTTTATTATTCAGCTAATATCGCATGGATTCTAGCAAAATAGGCTGTGAGAACTAAGCAACTCTTCACTGTTATAAGATACCTTCATAATTCACATAAAATTATAAGTAAAACGCGTTATTACCCAAGACCGAATATTGTTTCTTTAAAATCTTAGAAAAAACTTAACGTTGTTATTCCTCTGAAGGCTTTAGCCCGTTACGAGGCGGCAAATGATTAGTATGTGGCTTGGGTAATCGAATGCAGCCAACAACGCAACGGACTAAAAGGTAACGAGAGTTTTTTAGTGACAATATGACAACAAATTAGTAATCGCACTCGAAATATGCTTTTGGCGGTGATAAATCAAATATAGCGTTCTTTCTAAATGAAGTTCGTCTATTTTTAACTCAACTAAAGTCCCATTCTCTAATTGCTCTTCGATCACTCGGCGTGATAAACAGCTTATACCTATTCCATATCGGACGGCATGTTTGATAGCTTCTGAATTTCCAAGCTCCATCAAAATATGAAAGCCGGGAAGATGTGCAAATAATAGTTGGTCAAGGACATCCCGCGTACCAGAGCCCCTTTCACGCAAGATCCAAGGAGCGTCACGTAAATCTTTTAAAGAGACGCTTTTATTCGCTAATGGGTTTTGAGGTGAAACAAAAATAACGAGTTCGTCTTTTAACCATGCTTTAGAAATTAACTCAGGGCTATGGCAAACGCCTTCAATTAACCCAACGTCCGCTCTAAACTCCATAACGGATTTAATGATCTCTTCTGTGTTACTGATAAAAAGCTCTAAAGGAATATCTGGGTGGTCATGACGATAACCCGCTAAGACTTCCGGTAAAATATAATTACCAATCGTCGTACTGGCAGCAAGGCGCACAGCTCCCATCTCTTTTTTAAATAATTGCTCGACCTCTAGCCCTTGCTCTAATAATGCTAAAGCTTTGGGATAAAGCAGCCTTCCGTGCTCATTCGTAACAAGTCGTTTACCCACACGGTCAAATAATTGAACACCTAGTTGACCTTCTAAATCCGTTAGCGACGCACTGACAGCCGACTGTGAAAGCGCTAATAGCTGAGATGCTTGCGTCGTGGAGCCACTTTTTAATACTTCCGTAAAAACCTCAAGTTGCCTAAGAGTAATTCGCATAAAGGTAAGCCCCAACGTGATTTTTAGTATTTGTAATAATAATGTTAATATTAACGATTTATTCGCAATATTCCAGAAGAAACTTATAATCTATTTTGGTGGTAGATTATATAAAAATAATCAATTTAAATTATTATTGATTTTGTTATATCCTTATTACTAAATCTTATAAGCGGTAATAAAGAGTATTATCATGAATAAAAGTGACACCAACACCCTTGAGCAAAATAGCCTAAGCCCTATATTCAAACTCATACCAGGCATTATTTTAGCGGGTATTCTAACTGCTATTGCAATTTACCTAGGTGACCAACCCTGGTTTATGGATATCGGTTTAGGTGCATTAACCCTCGCAATATTATTAGGAATTATTGTAGGGAATACTTTTTACCCCGTAGCCAGTCGATCTTGTGATGCTGGTACTAAATTTGCCAAACACTATTTCCTACGCGCTGGTATTATCTTGTATGGCTTTCGCCTTACTTTCCAGCAGATCACTGACGTAGGAGCAACTGGGGTAATTATTGATGCTTTAACATTAACATCGACATTTTTATTAGCATATTGGCTAGGTAAAAAAGTGTTCGGTCTTGATGAAGAAACAACATTGTTAATTGGCGCAGGCAGTAGTATTTGTGGTGCAGCTGCCGTCATGGCAACCGAACCTGTCGTTAAAGCTTCTGCGAGTAAAGTCGCTGTTGCCGTTTCAACCGTTGTTATCTTTGGTACGATTTGTATCTTTGTTTACCCTTGGATTTATCAATTAAATGCGTACTTCGGCAGGTTTCCAGCAACAGAAGAAACTTTTGGGATTTATATTGGTTCAACCGTGCATGAAGTTGCACAGGTTGTTGCAGCAGGCCACACCATTGGTACTGACGCAGAAAATGCCTCTGTCATTGCCAAAATGATCCGTGTCATGATGCTTGCGCCTTTTCTAATTATTTTATCGGCTTTCTTAAGCCGTAAAACAGCGGCTAACCAAACAGCCAATAGCCAAAAAAGCAAAATCACTATTCCTTGGTTCGCTGTATTTTTTATTGTTGTTGCAGGTTTTAATTCACTCAACTTACTGCCTCAAGTGTTAGTGCAACAAATCATTGCGTTAGATACAATTTTACTCGCTATGGCAATGGTGGCTTTAGGACTAACGACCCATGTGAGTGCTATTCGCCAAGCGGGTATTAAACCCTTATTAATGGCGCTGATTCTATTTGTTTGGCTGATTGTTGGCGGGCTTCTAATTAACGTACTGATTCAAAGCATTTTTTAGCATATATTCTCCTCATTTTTAGCCACCTTACTTGGTGGCTTTTTTGTTGATTTCATTTATTTGCTCATTAATGGCATACTCCAAGAAAAAGGAGTCAAAAATGAAATATATTGGAGCACATGTCAGCGCCTCAGGTGGCGTTGACCAAGCCGTTATTCGCGCACATGAAATCAATGCAACCGCTTTTGCTTTATTCACAAAAAATCAGCGCCAATGGAAAGCTGCGCCACTAAGCGAAGACGTGATTAAAAAATTTAAAGATAACTGCAAAAAATATGGGTACGGTAAACACCAGATCCTTCCTCATGACAGCTATTTGATCAATCTAGGTCACCCCGAATTTGAAGCTTTAGAGAAATCTCGTGCCGCTTTTATCGATGAGATGCAACGCTGCGAACAATTAGGTATTGATTTACTTAACTTTCACCCAGGTAGTCATTTAAAGAAAATTGAAATTGACGATTGTTTAGCGCGGATTGCTGAATCTATTAATATTGCCCTTGCTGAGACCGAAGGGGTGATTGCAGTTATTGAAAATACGGCCGGCCAAGGGACTAACTTGGGCTTTGACTTTACACATCTTGCAAAAATTATTGATGGAGTGAAAGATAAAAGCCGTGTAGGCGTTTGTATTGATACTTGTCACGCATTTACCGCAGGTTATGACTTACGCACAGCCGAAGATTGTGACAAAACATTCGGCCAATTTGCAGAGATTGTTGGGTTTGAATTTCTAAAAGGAATGCACCTGAATGATGCTAAAAGTGAATTTGCCAGCCGCGTTGACCGCCACCATAGTTTAGGTGAAGGGAACATTGGCTTTGCTCCATTTACTTACATTATGCAAGATGACCGCTTTGATGGTATCCCATTGATTTTAGAAACTGTTAACCCCGATATTTGGCCGCAAGAAATTGCATGGCTAAAAGCACAACAAAATAGCTAATTATTTGCTTTCTAATAACCAAAAACCCCTGCATTTATCGTGCGGGGGTTTTGGTTGAAACTAATGTACTATAACGACTTCATTTCAATTTTAGCCATCATATCCGCTAATTTGTTTCTATTTTTTAAACCGACATCTGGCTGAGAAACGGATAGCGCGGAAATCGCTGTCGCCATACGTAACGTGTGCTCACTGGATTCACCGTTAAGTAACCCATAAGCTAACCCTGCCACCATGGAATCACCGGCACCAACAGTGCTTATCACTTCACAATGGGGTGGTTTTGCAAGCCAAGAGCCCGAAGCATTAACCCAAAGCGCCCCTTCTTCCCCTAACGATATGACCACATGGGAAATCCCTTTGTCTCTTAATTCATGCGCTGCGGCCACGACCTCTTGTAAATCAGGAAGTTTTCGGCCAACCCAGCTTTCTAACTCATGACGATTAGGTTTTACTAACCATGGAGATGCTTTTAAACCTGCCTTCAAAGCTTCTCGGCTACTATCAAAAATAATACATGGACATAATTGGCGAAGGCGAGTCATCCAGCGAGTAAATTCTTCTGGGTCAATACCACTCGGTAAACTTCCGCTCACCACAACCATATCGAAATGGCCTAACCAATTGAGCGACTCTGTCGAGAAGCGGTTCCAATCTTCTTTACTAACCTCAAAACCTGAAAAATTGAAATCAGTCGATTCCCCGTTATTTTCAGTAAGTTTCACGTTAATTCGTGTACGCCCTGGTACCATGCTAAAGCGATTAGCCATACCATTTTCACTGAAAAAATGTTGGAATTCTTCTTGGTTATCCTTTCCCATAAAACCACTAACAGTGATATCAATACCTAAGTCACGGAGCACTTTTGCGACATTGACACCTTTACCACCCGCATTGAGGCTAGCGGTTTTGACTAAATTGACTTCACCAACTTCGATAGTAGAGCATAAGCCCACAAGGTCGTAAGCAGGATTTAATGTAATTGTAGCAACCCGGCGAGTCATAACCACTAATCTCCCTTATCATGATTATCGTGTCTTTAAATTTAATTATAGTTATAACATTAAAGCATATTGTTTTCAGTGATATTTGTACTTTTTCCTGCTTGTTTTTCTACTAGATTATGTCAGGATCAACGCGCTAAAAAAGAAAACAATAAGGAGAATATATGTCTGAGCCTACCAACGTCGTCGTGGGTGTCGGTGTTATAATCACTAACAAATGTGGGCAAATTTTGATGGGCAAACGCAGCAGTAAACATGCGCCCTATTGGTCTATTTTCGGAGGGCATGTTGACCCAGGTGAATCATTTGAAACCTGTGCCATCCGCGAAATAAAAGAAGAGATTGGTATTGATATTCAAACTCCCACCGTTTTTGGCATCAGCAACAATTTACAGACTTATCAACAAGAAGGTAAACATACCGTTTCTATTTGTATGCATGTTGAATATAGCGGTGATGTGGAGCCTCGAATTATGGAAGCAGACAAATGTGAAAACCTAATGTGGGTTTCACCTGATAACCTCCCAGAACCGCATTTTGAAGCTAGCCGCAATGCCGTAGACCTCTGGCTAACACAACGCTTCTATCACCAAAGCGCCTAATTAATCATAAGCGTACAAATATCTTCGCGTTGTACGTTTATTATCCATCTCGTTCTAATTACTCATTTTTCCCTATTTTATTCTATTTGCCATATTTACAATACTTCACGCTTGCCGTATCATTTAGCTAGTACAGTGAAACATTATATTTAGGAGCCACCATGGCTATTGATGGAACAACACAACAAAAAAATCCTTCTATATTGGGAGGTGCTATGATCATCGCCGGTACTGCAGTCGGTGCTGGTATGTTTTCTATTCCTATGGTGACTTCTGGCGTTTGGTTCACAGGTTCCGTCATACTGTTAATTTATACCTTTGTTTGCATGTTACTTTCTGGGCTAATGATTTTAGAAGCTAATATGAATTATCCAGCGGGTGCTAGTTTCCATACGATGGTAAAAGATTTATTAGGTTCGACTTGGAATTCAATTAACGGCTTATCCGTCACTTTTGTGCTTTATATACTCACTTATGCCTATATTTCTGCAGGCAGCTCTATCATCGCAGCAAACTTGTCAGAAAAAATACAGTTACCACAAGCGGGTGCAGGCTTTATTTTTGCCTTTATTGTGGCTTTTTTTGTATGGCTTTCTACGCGTGCTGTCGACAGGTTAAGTACCATTTTAATTGGCGGGATGGTGCTCACCTTTATTATGTCAATCGGTGGAATGATTTCCACTGCATCGCCCGCGATTTTATTTAACCAGACTGAGCAAAGTGAAAACCAATACCTTCCCTATGCCTTAGCCGCATTACCTTATTTATTAACCTCTTTTGGTTATCACGGTAATGTTCCAGGATTAGTAAAATATTATAATAAAGATAGCCGTAGTGTTGTTAAAAGCCTAGTCTATGGTGCCACCATTACCGTGGTTATCTATATTTTATGGCAGTATGCTATTCAAGGAAATATTCCAAGAACGTCATTTATTGAAATAAGAGAAAACGGTAATAATATTGATGCATTACTGGCTCAAATGAATATTTCCACCAAAAGTAGTTTTATCTCTCAATTTTTGAACCTGTTTTCATATATGGCTCTAGCGAGTTCCTTCTTAGGCGTATCTTTAGGGTTATTTGATTTTATTGCTGACTTTTTCAAATTTGAAGATAATAAGTTTGGCCGCCTTAAATCTGTCGCAGTCACATTTTTACCACCAACAATTCTCGCGTTAATTTTCCCTAATGGGTTTATTTATGCGATTGGTTTTGCCGGGTTAGCAGCCACTATTTGGGCCGTTATTGTCCCTGCACTGATGGCGAAAGCAAGTCGTAAACGTTATCCAAACAACAGCTATAGAGCACCGGGGGGAAGCTTTATCATTGGCTTCGTGATCCTCTTTGGTTTAGTTAATGCTGTTGCTCATTTATTGTCATTGTCTGGCTTACTTCCTATCTATTAATCATTCCAGTATGAATATAGCCCACGGGTTATATTCATACTTATTGCATTATCCAATAACTGCATTATCTAGAATTGTATTATCCAAAAATTTTTCACTGAAAATTGACTTCAGCATCTTGCCTAATTCCTTATCTGCGAGTAATTTTGTCGCACTCTTTTTGACAACCCCAAAGAAGGTTATTTATGGCCAAGGCCAATGAAATCAAACGTGGTTTAGCAATCAACTACAACGGCAAATTATTACTTGTAAAAGACATTGATATTCAAGCACCTAGCGCTCGTGGTGCGAGTACATTATATAAAATGCGTTTTACTGATATCAAAACTGGCCAAAAAGTTGAAGAACGTTTCAAAGGCGATGATATTTTAGACACAATTTCGCTTACGCGCCGTGGAGTCAGTTTTTCTTATATTGATGGTGACGAGTATGTCTTTATGGATAATGAAGACTACACTCCCTACATTTTCAAAAAAGCAGATATTGAAGAAGAATTACTTTTTATTCCTGAAGAAGGGTTACCAGGAATGCAAGTGTTAACGATGGATGGGCAAGTTCTTGCTTTAGAGTTACCACAAACGGTTGATATGGCCATTATTGAGACAACACCTGCAATTAAAGGGGCGTCTGCCAGCGCACGAACTAAACCTGCAACGATGGCTACAGGGTTAACTGTCCAAGTTCCTGAGTATTTAACCAGTGGTGAGAAAATTCGTATTCATATCGCTGAGCGTCGTTATATGGGCCGTTGTGATTAATTTTTGCTTTTAGTTTCGCAGAAATAATGCTTTATATGCCTATGAGTTTATTGTTCATAGGCATATGTCATTAAAATTAAACATTGCACCCTCATCTCATTTTAGTTTGCTACATTCAATTCTTGCTTATCTCAAGATTAATCGTATTTTATCGTATAAATACCTAAGGTTTTATCTTTATTAATCCAGGTAAATTGTTGAGTACCTTTTTGGTTCGGAAGCAACGTTTCTTGATTTTTTAATTTTTGAATATCTGCAGATGCGGTTTCCAATTTGCCATTATCATTCCAGCATTTAGTTTCAACCCTGTGAACATTCGCTTCGACTACACAAGGCGACGCAACAATAGCACCAGTAAATCGAATAACGGCAGTATTACTCCTTCTCACATCACTGTTTTCAGAGGCAAACATTGAAAAATTTGTACTTAGTGTCGCTACCGCTAGAAAAGTCATTACTATTTTTTTTACTGAGCTATTCATGAAGAAATCTCCTCCTAAAATTATGTTATCGTCACTTTCTGTCATTTATTTACAGTTAAAGTATTTAATTTGGCTAAATTGCCTGAGAACGACATACTAATTCCAAAAAGAAATTAAAAATTTCATTTATAGTCGTAGTTTTTTATTTTTCCTTTTAATTATTTATCCAAATAAAATAAACGACTTACATCACTCTTAATTAACCACACAAAATGCAACACTTTATAAATAGTATCTATTAGCATTGGTTGTATAATTTATAAAAACCGTCGCAATATCACTTGAGGCTTATCCAATAAATCATTAAAAATAGTGTTTATCATCATGAATAAAAATTTAGATAAAAAAATTTCATTACCCTCTACCAACTTGATCGCATCAGGCCGACAACGTGCTTGTTATCAGCATCCTGAGCATCATGACCTATGTATAAAAGTTCATCTAAATGGGAGAGACGACAAAGAAACCTTAAGAGAGATTCGCTATTACAAGCGTTTATATAGAAAAAACTTCACTACAAAAACAATTTCTCATTACTATGGCACCCAACAAACTGATCAAGGGCTGGGTTATGTATTCCAATTAATCAAAGATAAAACAGGAAATGTTTCACACACTTTAGATTATTACCTAAAAAACAAACAACTTTTTTTAAAACATAAAAAAAATATGAAAGTTGCTTACGAGCAATTTAAAAAAAATATATATAAAGAGGCTATCACCACGATGGCGCTAAAAACTTATAATATCGTTTACCAACTAGGTTATAAACCTTGTGGCCAATTTCTTATTATTGATAACCTAGGGTCTGCTAACTTAATCCCCATTGATTATTTTTCAACTAAAATAGCCCGTTCTACACTAAATCGTCGGTTTACCGATTTCGAACAACGGCTTTATCGTGATTATAATATTAAGGTATAGCACACATACTCTGACTTACACTTTATCCTCACCATTAGTATCTGGTTATATTGATTTATTGTAAGCGTAGATTATTTCACATTATCCGATATCAATATCACACAAAGAATATGATTAACAAAAATACTGATATACATACAGTATATTTGTTTTTTGAGTATTTTTCATTCTAATGGTGGTTTTTAAGACAAATTAAACTATTCGTTTTCCCCACAAACAAACCTTCGTTAAATATAAATTTAAACTTCTTTACATTTTGAGCTTAAAAAGGACTTAATTATGTAATTACACTGAAATAGCACACAATAAAACGTGATTCAGATCATATTTTATTAGTGATAAACACCCGTTTTATAAGTGAATATACCTCATTGTAGACGACCATCACATAACCCAATGGCAAATAGGCTCTTTTATCTAATGTTTTGTAAATTTCACCCCTATTAACTCGCCATTTTGCTTTTGTTTATGTATGCTCTTAAAGGTTTGATTTGGTACTAATGCGAAACCAAATCTTCCAAGCAAAAAATGTAAAGAATGTCTTAGTAAATTTAGTAAATATTGATATATATCCTATACTCAATAAGTCATTAAATATGATTAACACATTCGAAGTTTGGTAGTGCTGCAATAAACACTTTCTGCGAAAAACACACTTCTATGATTTATAATGCGTTTTTCACAGGGATAGGTTTAGTTTTTTTGTGTCTTTTTACACAATAAAGTACTAGAAAAATGGTAAGGGATATATATAAGAATGCTAACGTCTGAAAAACTTAAGCGCTATGCTTGGCGCATTGTTCCGGCAATTGCCATTGCCGTAACGCTCACAGCATGTACCACCCCAAAGTCAGCTAAGAATACACAATATACTGCCAAATCAGATACACGTATGCTAAATGGCTCTGCTGGCGATTCGTTGACGATGGCATCTCAAGATGAATTCGAAGAGTTAGTACAAAGCGTTGATACTAAGTCTAAAATAATGGACCAATACGCAAGCTGGAAAGGTGTAGCTTATCGCCTTGGTGGCACAACAAAGAAAGGTGTCGATTGCTCAAGTTTCGTTCAGCGCACATTCTTTGAACAATTTGGTGTTGAGCTTCCTCGTACAACATCTGAGCAAGAATCCTCCGGGAAAAGCGTAAAACGTAATAACCTAAAAGTCGGTGATATTGTTTTATTCAAAACAGGCCGCACGATGAAGCATGTTGGTATCTATATTGGTGATGAAAAATTTGTTCATGCATCAACCAGTAGTGGTGTTATCGTTTCTGAAATGACTAACTCTTACTGGAGCAAAAGATATTATGCAAGTAGACGCATTATCAACGGCTCATAAATTTTTGTAGTACCCTATATCCCCTTTCCAATAAAAAAGCTTCCATATGATGGAAGCTTTTTTATTGGAAATCTCTACTGACTAAATTTAGTGGTAGTCATCCGATTTTAAATCAAGAATAACTCAGTCACCAAATTCCACCTCATGATGATACTCATCCAAAAAAACAGTTTTAAATATAGAGCCAAATAAAATCAGTAAGCAAAAACAGTAATAAACAACCGAGCCATCATTACTAAAAAAATATTAAAACATACTCAAAGCTAAGTTCTATAAACTATAGCTCTTAAACTAAGCACTATAAAAACCAGAAGAAAGTTCTGCAATAGCAACACCTGAAGCTTTTAAACGGCACATAGCGGCTAACTCATCATTAGCATGAATGAATAGGCAAATTTCTTTCTGCCACTCTAAGATCGCATTAGCAATTTGCATGTCTGATAATGATTCAGATAATTGCTGCATTGCAATACAGTCTGTCGCACAGTCATGGCTAAGTAATTTGAGCCCCACAAGCTTATCGCTATCGACATCATTCATAGGTACAACTTCAACATCTGTACCTTTTTTGCCTGATAACCAGCGGTAGCTTTGCGGTAGCCTGTGCACCACCGAAAGACCTAATTTTTCCACAAACATATCCTATTGAAACATTTTAGTATTTTGCCAAGTATTGATATTTACTTTCTTACTTGACCTAACACCGGCTTAAGCCAATCATTCATCGTTCAAACCGAATTTTTAGTTATCTAAAAAGTAACATTAATGTTAAATATCGAACCTTAAATATAACATTAAAAAAACAAAATGTCGTTAAATTTTTGTGACACAAATCATTGCATATTCATTTTAATAGTAAATATATTAAAATTTAAACTAATTTTGATCTTCAAGCTCAACATCCAGCTCAAAATACTTAACTTTTTTTTACATTTCTGAAATGAAAATAGTAAAAAAGAGTTTATTCTTGAAGTTAAACCAAATTTTTATTAATGAATAATGTTGCAATGCACATTAAATCATAAAACATAAATTTAACAAATCCAGCCCTGATGATAATTGATTTAGATCATTTTTTAGCAAAAATTTTAAATACCCTGCGTTACTACTCGATTTTATCGAGCAATAATCCTCTATCTCTTATAGATAAAATGAATGATATGGAGAAGTAACTAGAACATGCTTTATTTGATTAGATATTAAAGAAGAGAATTACATGTTCTCAGCTTCATCCTTGAAACTTGAAAACATATGACATGACTTACTTTGTTTTTTTAGCCAATAATACAAACAACATTGAAAATGCAACGCAAGCGACCATTGAACCGACCATTGGCCATGCGCTCTGCGCAGGTATTAGTGATAATAACGTTCCAACGAGCGCACCAATCGAAAACCTGATTGTGCCTGCCAATGAAGAAACCGTTCCTGCAATATGTGGATAATTATCTAAGATCACGGCCATTGCATTCGAAGTGATCATCGCTATGCCACTGACATAAATGGCAACACCGATTACCAGTGTCCAAAAATCTAGCGCAAAGGCTGTTGTCATTAGCAACCACAATCCCATCACGAATTGAATAATAATACCAAAGTAAAGCATTTTTTCTGCACCAAAATGCCTAACATAGCGGCTATTTATTGTCGTCATAATAAATAGGAAGATAATATTGATACCAAAATAGTAGCCAAAATTCTGTGGAGACACCCCGTTCAAATCGATATACACAAAAGCGCCTGCATTTAAGAATGAAAACATCCCTGCAAAGGAAAATGAACTCGCTAATATGTAGAACAGTACCTGTCTTGCCCTAAATAAAGTGGCAAACTGCCTTAATGTTGTACCAATATGAAACTTCTGCCTTTTAGCTACGGGCAATGTTTCCCGCACAAAGCAGCTCACTAAAACGACAGCGATAACCGCTGCAATGGCGATACTCCAAAAAATTGCATGCCATGAAAACCAGCGCATTAACTCTCCCCCTAAAATAGGGGCCAGCAACGGTGCTATTGTCATCACTAATACAACAAAAGACATACTTCTTGAAAATTCATCACGGGTAAACATATCCCGCATAAGCGCGTTAATCACAACACTTGCAGCGGCAGCGGCAAAACCATGTAAGAAACGCAACCAAATCAGTGAATCAATCGATTCAGTGATAGCACAGGCCGCTGAAGCGATTGCAAAAACGACGACCCCACCTAAAATAACGGGTTTACGCCCAATGCTATCTGCCATCGGACCATAAAATAATTGTCCTATAGCAAAACCAAAAATGTAGCTATTGAGCGTCATCTGAATGCGCCCTTCATCTACATTAAAATAATGCATCATCGTCGGAAAGCTTGGTAGGTACATGTCAATAGCCAATGGCATTAGCATCGATAATAAACCTAGAATTAATATCAGCCCCAAATAGGATGAACGCTGCTGTTGCACTCTTTAAACTCCTGCTGTTTTTTTACGTGGTACATTAATACTGTTGATCTCTTCTTCCGTCAGTGGGCGATATTCTCCTGGTTCAAGCGTCTCATCTAGCCAAATTTCGCCAACGCGCTCACGATGTAGCCCACAAACATGGTTTCCTACTGCAGCAAACATGCGTTTTACTTGATGATAGCGCCCTTCACTAATCGTCAATCGGACATCTCTAGGGCTAATAATTTCCAGTTTCGCCGGTTTAGTTGGGTGTTTTTCCCCGTTAAGCATAACGCCCTGAGCAAACTGCTCGGCAACATCATTGGCGATGTCGTCACTCAATTGAACTCGGTATGTTTTTTCACAATGATGCTTCGGTGAAGTAATGCGATGTGACCATTGACCATCATCAGTCAATAACACAAGACCCGTTGTATCGATATCTAAACGCCCTGCTGAATGCAGTTTTTGTGCAAGAGGCTCATCAATAAAAAAAAGAATTGTTGGATGTGTTGGGTCATCTGTTGAGCAAATATAGCCTTGCGGTTTATGTAACATAAAATAACGCGGCCCAGTAACTTGTACGAGGACATTACCATCATAAGCGACTTCATGGTCAATCGTAACTTGAAAGGCACCTGATTTAACGATTTCATCGTCAACTGTTACAAGCCCTGCACGCAATTCTCGCGCTACCAAACTTCGGCTTATCCCTAATTGCTGGGACAAAAATTTATCCAGTCGCATAGATTCTCTTAACTTGATGGAATGCCAGTGAAGCGTACAATAACGCTCAACTGTCAGAATATAGAGTGAAAGGTTGTTGTGATTGTTATCACATTATTCATTATAACAATAACCCCTGTGAAGTGATAGTTTCACTGAAGCAACAGACATCTTTAGACAGACTCATCGTTTTAAATTAAATTTAACGTCATTCACCTGACTGAATCACATAATACTGAATAATATGTCTTTTATTTTACGCCCTTACCAACAAGAAGCTGTCGATGCGACAGTGAGTTATTTCCGTAAGCAGACTCACCCTGCCGTGATTGTCTTGCCAACTGGCGCAGGTAAAAGCTTAGTGATTGCCGAATTGGCCCGACTCGCTCGAGGACGAGTACTGGTATTAGCGCATGTAAAAGAATTAGTTGAACAGAACCATGCTAAGTACCTCGCATATGGCCTGCAAGCAGATATTTTTGCTGCAGGATTGAATCGCAAAGAGTCTCAAAGCAAAGTCGTTTTCGGCAGTGTGCAATCCGTTGCTCGCAATCTTAAAGCATTTGACGCACATTTTTCCCTAGTAATTATTGATGAGTGCCACCGTATAAGTTTGAATGATAAGAGCCAATACCAACAGATTATTCAAGTTTTACAAGTAAATAACCCTTCATTACGTATTTTAGGCTTAACAGCCACCCCCTACCGCCTCAATAGTGGCTGGATTTACCAATACCATTACCATGGCATGGTACGCGGTGATGAAAATTGTTTTTTCCGTGAGTGCATCTATGAGTTACCACTACACTATATGATTAAAAACAAGTTCTTAGTCCCACCTGAACGGCTTGACATGCCTGTTTTACAATATGATTTTAGCCAGGTTTCACTTACATCATCGGGTATTTTTAACGAACAAGAACTTAATTTGTCGTTAAAAAAACAACAACGCATTACACCTAAAATTATTGAGCAAGTTATTGAATATGCAGCACCTTTGCAAGGCTGCATGATCTTTGCTGCAACGGTCGAACATGCAAAAGAAATTTTGGGCTATTTACCTCAGGGTCGTGCTGCATTAGTGACAGCTGAAACCCCGGCTGCTGATAGGCAATCAATTATTAAGCAATTTAAAAACAAAGAACTACATTATCTCGTTAACGTTTCAGTGTTAACAACCGGGTTTGATGCTCCTCATGTGGATGTGATTGCTATTTTGCGGCCAACAGAGTCAGTGAGTTTATACCAACAAATTGTTGGTCGAGGATTACGCCTTTCTGAGGGAAAAACACGCTGTTTAATCTTAGATTATGCAGGGAATCCACATGACCTATTTCGACCAGAGGTGGGCTCAAGTAAACCGAATTCAACCAGTGTGCCGGTACAAGTTTTCTGCCCATTGTGTCAATTTGCGAATATTTTTTGGGGAAAATGCACCTCTGATGGCCAAATTATTGAACACTTTGGCCGGCGCTGCCAAGGCTGGGAAGAAGACGAAAATGGGCAGAAACAGCAATGTGAATTCCGTTTTCGCTTTAAGCAATGCCCACACTGTGGCGCTGAAAACGATATAGCCGCTCGTCGCTGCCAAAAATGCCAAGAGGTGCTTACCGACCCTGACGATATGTTAAAAGCCGCATTAAAACTTAAAGATGCATTGATCATTCGTTGCGGGGGAATGCAATTTATCACAGGGAATGATGCCAAAGGCGAATGGATTAAAATCAATTATTATGATGAAGATGGAACCTGTGTTTCAGAACGTTTTCGCCTAGCAACTCCTGCGCAAAAACGCGTGTTTGAATACCGTTTTTTACGGGAGCATCAACGTGCCCCAGGTGTTCCATTTAAGTGGAATAATGCAAATGATATATTATTGCAGCAATCTTTATTACGATATCCCCAATTTATTGTCGCTCGCAAAAAAGAACGTTTCTGGGAAATTCGAGAGAAAATCTTCGATTATCAAGGGCGTTTTCGCGTTGCAGATCCCCTATCGTAAAGCGAAAATGATCATAATGATTGCTGGATGACGGATTTTTCGTTAAAATGCCGCCCGCCTTCCGATATCTTGTTCTCTGAATGAAGTATTCCTAGGCCAAATCTCGAACCTGCTGCTGGGTCGCCTGTAGCAGGAATTTATATTTTCTTTTTATAGAGAAATAGTAATGTTAACTATCAATGCAATTGAACGTAAAGAGCAGGGTAAGGGTGCGAGCCGCCGCCTGCGCAGAGATAACCAGCTTCCAGCTATCGTTTACGGTGGCAACCAAGAAGCAATCTCTGTAACTCTTAACCACGATGAAATCATCAACCAAGAAAGCAAAGCAGAATTTTACGAAGTTCTGAATCTGGTTATCGATGGTAAAGAAACAAAAGTAAAAGTTCAGGCTGTTCAACGTCACCCATTTAAGCCAAAAGTGACGCACATTGACTTCCTGCGCGCTTAATTAAAGCCCACAGCCGAGCTTTAGAATTTTCGGGACGCCGAGTAAATAACGCCGCAATTGCGGCGTTATTTATTTCTAGCGATTCAACACCATAACTTATTTAGTACCACGGCGTTGTAATTGGTCCCGCAAATTAGGTGGTGTGCCGCGAATGGTTAACGTATCAGTGACAGGATCCCAAAAGATACGCTCCCCCATGAGCATCGCATCAAAGCTAATCGTGATCCCTCCACCACTCCCCGAAAACTTCGTTAATTGTTTTAACGTTCCTCTATCGGCAGGGAAACTTTCTTCGAGTTGATAATCATTTTGGCGAGCGAAATCATCGAAGCTTTGTTCTTCCACCATTGGTAACTCTTTTGCCAATGCTTCTAACTCAATTTCTTCACCTGATTGTAATTGCTCCGTGCAATAGCTATGCACTTGCTGGCGATAAGCTTGGCGAGTATTTTTATCCATCTGAGCATTGTCACAAAAATCATCAAGTGCTTGAACTAAGCCTTTATTTTGAACTTTTGCATTTAGCCCTTCAGACGCAGCTAAAAAATCCATAAAGAAGTCAGAGACTTTTCGTCCTACTCTACCTTTTAAAAAGGTTAAATAGCGTTTTGACTCTGGATTGGTTTCCCATTCGGTTAAATCAATACGAGCGACAATATCCGCATGAGGAATATCTAAATAATGAGTTGTGCCTAAATCTAATGATTCCGTGACAAACATGCTGTCACAACTATTGAGCACTGCAATTAATAAGTATTCGACTGCAAGGTAACGGTATTGACAGAAAAGAACGACGCCCCCTTCAGCAAAAGGATATTTAGCTAATTCATCTTTCAAGCGAACGGTCATCGCACGACTAAAACCTAAAAACTCTTCCTCACCTTTGCGTAATAGTTTTAATGCATCAGCAAATTCACTTTCTTCATTAAACTCACCAAATGCTTTACTTTTTGCACTATAGACGCGGTGTAACTCTGCCATCATGTCTTGTACGACACCATCTGCTGTTAATAAAGAATCCCGCAACATCACCTCGAGGGTTTGTTCATCTCTTTTAATTAACTGGTGTAAAGCTATCTGGTTAATTTCCAGACTCATTGTTGGCTCCTTCGAAATAGCAGAAATAATGTTGCGCGTATTCAAACACTGATATTATTCCTCTGCAATAGAAACTATCATTTGTGCAAATTTTGACCCCACCCCGCTGAACTTATGCACACTTTACGAATCTGAATTAGCATTATTATCACTTAAACAAAAATTTGTTGCGAAGAAAGAAGAAAAACCAACTGTGATACGCTATGATATGTAGCTTTCATTAATTTAGGATGTCTCAATTTATGCCACAATCATCTCGCTATAGTGATGAAAAAGTTGAAGGTTTACTTTCTGACCTTGTTAGTGTGTTAGAAAAAAACCACACCCCTGTTGACCTTTCCCTTATGGTGTTAGGTAACATGGTCACGAATCTGCTAAATACGTCGGTTGCACCTGCACAACGTAAAATGATTGCAGAATCATTCGCAAATGCATTACTTTCTTCTGTTAAAGAAGATAAATCACACTAATTGATTAATGAAATAAACAGTATGGTCACCCACCTGCGCTACCGTGACAAAGTCTCTAACATGATTGGTTGGGGGCACTGGTTTGCACTATTCAATATACTGCTTAGCCTCGCGTTAAGTAGCAGCTACCTGTTTATTTTTGATTGGCCAGACACCCTAACTGGTCGAGTTTATGCCTTCGTCAGTTGGTTAGGTCACTTTAGCTTCGTGGTCTTTACGGCCTACTTACTAATTATTTTTCCACTGACCTTTATTGTCATGTCTCAGCGGTTGCTGAGGCTACTTTCTGTTGCCCTCGCAACTGCAGGGATAACCCTTTTAATTTTTGATATCCGTGTTTTTAGCCAGTTTGGTTTGCATCTAACACCACAGGTTTGGGATTTAGTCATTAACCCCACAAAAGGCGAAATGGCTCGTGAATGGCAGCTGATGTTTATCAGTATCCCAATTATCTTTCTCGTTGAAATGTTATTTGCAACTTGGAGTTGGCAAAAACTGCGCAGCTTAAGCCGGCAAACCTTTGGTAAACCGCTTGCAGGTATTTTTATTGTGACTTTTATTATGTCACACCTGATGTATGCATGGGCCGATGCGAATTTTTACCGCCCTATCACTATGCAGCGTTATAATTACCCATTATCACAACCGATGACCGCACGGAAACTTCTTGATAGATATGGCTTATTGGATTTAACAGAACATCAAAATCGTGTCTTCCAGCAAGGTAGTCCGACCGCCCTTAAGTTGAATTACCCATTAAAACCATTAAGCTATTATGACCAAGGTTCAGGCTATAATTTATTATTATTAGTGGTTGATGACCTCGGTGATAAGTCACAACAAGATTCGATAAATGCCCTGAATGAGTTTAAATCAATCAGCACACAGTTTACCAACCATTATACAACTGGGTTACGTAACGATACCGCCTTGTTTGGTTTATTCTATGGGATTTCATCGACTTACTTTGATAATATTCTTAATGGCCGCCATCCATCTAGCCTGATTGAAGCCCTTCAACATCAAGGGTATCAGTTTGGTTTATTCTCAACGGATGGCTTTAACTCTCCATTATTCAGGCAAGCTATTTTAGCCGATTACTCTTTGCCTGCCAAAACTGCAGATAACGATAGCTTGACCGTTTCTCAATGGAATAATTGGTTAGATAACCTTAAAAATGGGTCGCCTTGGTTCTCGTTCCTTAACATTACTGGCACACCGGGTAGTGCAAAAACCAACGAGCAGATCAAACGTGTAATGGCGGCATTGCAACGTGATAACCGGTTAGAAAATACCATTGTTATTGTGACTGCCAATTACAATAATCAAGGTAAATCAGAAAACGATTGGTTAGACGGCAAACACTTTAATCGAGATAACATGCAGGTGCCTCTATTTATTTACTGGCCGAATACCCCTGCGCAACAAATAGATAAACTGACTAGTCATCAAGATATAATGACTACACTAATGCAGCGTTTATTACATGTCACAAACCCACCTGATGATTATAGTCAAGGTGAAGACTTATTTAGTATTAAACGTACTTATCCATGGGTGATCACCGGTGATAACGACGATGTTGTGATTACCACTGACAATGCCACCCTTTATATGGATCAAAATGGTCAGTTTAATATCTATGATAAACAAGGTGCTATCGAGAAGAATGAAAAACCTGATTTGGCTGAGTTGTTGAAGATCTTTACTGAATTAAAGCGTTTTAATGAAAATTAAGTGCTTAAATATCAACCAGTCGCATCATGAGTCTATTGCTTTTAGAAGCAAATTGAGTAGTATAAATCAGAGTTCGGCATGTAGCGCAGCTTGGTAGCGCACCGTCATGGGGTGTCGGGGGTCGTAGGTTCAAATCCTATCATGCCGACCAACTTTATATAGAGAAACCAACCACTTAAGGTTGGTTTTTTTGTGCGGTGAGTTTGGGGCGGGTAAAAGTCGGGTAAAAGTCGGGTAAAAGTCCGACATAGTTATACCGGCTTTTACCCTTCCTTTCGTTAGGATTTATTATCCTACTGCTCTCCCTTCTCTTCTTCCTCTGCTTCACGTTTAGCTTCTTCTTACTCTAATACCCCGATCTAAATATCGATATAAACTGCATCACTCAAGTAACGTGTCTATTGACGGTCTTGGGAAGAATGAGAAGAAAACATATATTGAAGAAACACTAGAAGAGATATTTATCGATGGTGATTGGCTTCCTGAAACCCAAGAAGCCGAAGTAGAATATTTTGATAAGTGTTCTAGATGCGCCAACTACTCGAGCTGGCGCATTAGTTTTTATTGTTGCTCTACCTGTTCCACAGCTTCCTGCTCTGCCCTTTCCGCTTCCTCTGCTGCACGTTTAGCTTCTTCTTGCGCTAATCGCTCTGCTTCTATCTTAGCGAGTCTCTCTGCTTCAGCTTGCTTTATTCTTTTTTACTACCCTTCCCTAGGGTATAGCCTAGGTATGCCATTAGTAGCGGGTATGTGTATTCTTTAAAAAATGTACTATTAACGTCCATAACATAAATAACGATAGATAAGACTACTACCGACATGACAATGTAAAAAGCATACGACTCAGTTGATGTTAATCGCTCCCATCGCATCTTCTTTAATTGATGGGATAGTTGCTCGCTGGCTTGTGTATGGTTAAGTTCTAATTTTTTAGTTTCAAGGACTTCGCTATACCCTGTTTTTAACTCTACATGAGGCTCTTGTGTATTTTCTGAATTAGCTTTATTCATACTGAGCCTCGCTATTTATCTACATAAATTGTGTATGTAATTTGATAGCTATAATACCCCGGCTGAGTTCCATATAAATTAACGCGAAACCTCAAATGTACATTTTTACCATCAACCGAGGCTATTAGCATTGGTCTGGTTGGGCCGAAGCCTCCATCGAAATAAGGGTTTAATATCTCAATTAACAATTCACCATTTTCATCACCAGTATCAATCCTTGACCCCTTGTCCTTGCTATCAAACTTCACAAGAAAATTAATTTTCATTCCGTTAAGAATTTCTATTGTTGTTTTTTCTCTATCAAAGGCTTCAAATACCCCTGATGAGATAACAAACTTGTTGCCACAATGTATAACTGCGTTCATATAGAGCTCCTATTTTTTCACATGATAGCAGAGATACATCCTTGTATCTTCTTCTGTTCGGGCTACTGATTTAGTTCTAGCGTTTCAAGTTGCTGCTGGTAACTGGCTAATTTAGCGGCTTCAGCTTGCTTTTGATTGTAGAGGGAGTTAGGTGGCATTTCGACACGCATGTCTATCCAGCGCGATTCAGGTACGTCACAAGGCTCGTAGTTTTCGAAGTAAACAGGCACGCCTTCTTCATCAAAGTGCTTAATGCGCTTGTTCTGGAAACGTTCTGGCATATCTGCGTTCTGTTGGTGGAAAACAAAAACTTCAATATCACCATCAGGTCTCACCTCGTAATCAATGAGAACCATATTTTTACCGTTATGGTCTTGAGGAATGACAAAGCCGTTATTGATACCCCATGCACCATCTGCATTAAAGCCCACAACACCTTTAATGAGATAATGGCCAATATCAAGGCGCTCCATTTCAACGCCTTCAGACTCTTCGTTGAGTTCGATGTGGTCAGCAAAAACTTTCACAATCGGGGAAGCGGCTTTTAAGTTGCCGTTTGAGTCTTTTGTTGTGTTTGCGGTTGAATAAACAGTATTGATGCTTGTAAGGACTGCATTATTTTTCCCTGTTGAACACGTTCTCAGTGTTTTTGAAGCAGGGTCATAATGTAATACGCAACCATACTCATTCTCTGCAATATGCACCCCCACCCCCCACGGTAAACTATTGGCAACACCTGGCTCCCCAGGAGTTGCTACAAAGCGAGTGCTCCAGTCTTTTGCGATATCCTCTGTTTTTATTGGGGAAGCGGCAATTCCGATACCATACTCACCCACTGTCATTGCCGTACCTGACTTTCTCGGGATGATAAAGGTATTCAGTCGTTTGTTTTCAGTATCTCGATAAGAAATATCTAATAACGTTTCTGTAGTATTTGACGCTTCAATTCTAACTTCTTCGCCATTTTTCTTCCTAATCGAAAGTCCCGGCCAATCATCTGTTCCTGAAATTCTTATTGTTGAAGAATTAACTGTTACCCTGCCATTGATATCCCCTCCGGCTTTATCAAACTTCCCATCTAGCTGCTTATCCATTTCAGCAACCGTACGAAGCTTAATTTTCTGTCCAGTCGGCAATTCAACATCAATGGCACCCTGAGCTGTCATCCACTGATTTAAAATTTCTGTGTAGACTTCGCTCGCAATAACCTGCGCCGTCGCTTTATTAACCCCGTCAGAAATGGAATCAATCATCGTTGTTAGAATGATATATTTCGCATTAGTTAGTTTTGCTGAAACAGGAAAGGCCAACGTTAAAGCCGTGTTGCTTTCAATGGAATAAATGCTATTAATGAGCAAATTAGATCCATTTTCAATCAGCACAACCTGACCGACTGAAACAAGCGTAGTGTTATCTTTCCAGCGTGTGCCTGTCCCTGTTATTTTTGGACTATTTGCTGTGGTGCTGACGGTACCGATATTATACATAGGATTGATTCTCCGAAATTTGGACGTAAAAAAACCACAATTAAGCGGCCTATAGGTATTCGTTTACTTACTTCATACAATGATGTTGCTTGAATTCATTTGTGTCTGATTGCGTGACCACAAATAGCCCTTCACAAACCTCATGCGTCACTGTTACAGGTGATTTGCACGCAGCAATAAGCACGACGATCCCTGTGAATATCGCATATTTAATTTTTTTCATCTGGTTACCTATGGAAAAGGAAAATAATCTGCAGCGTCTAGAAAAATAGCGGGTGTTGCGGTTCGGGCTATCGTTTGATTACCATGATGGCCTCGTTGTTGAGAGGTACTTGTTTGGAATAAGCTGATTTGAGACTCACCTAAATTCCCGATATTTAGGTCTCGCCACCAACCTAAACCGCCATCACTGCTGAATATCTCCCCGACCTTTGTCGGTGTGTACATGGGCCGACGAATGGAATCTACGTTAATACCCGAGCCTAGCGGTATTTGATTGCCCGGAATGGTAATAGGCCGTGTCATTACACCCATTTGAGAGTTAAATGTGACTTTCCCTTCAAGGTTGCGGATTTTTAAGCCAAAGCCGGGTGTATCCAGTTGGGCGGGCTGCACATTCGTAAAAGCAACAACCCAATACCACGCGGGTGAATAGGCGGTAATATTGGTGCTGTTTCGATTTCGACTAACATAACGCCACCATTTTAACGTCTCCCAGCTTTGGACGTTCGAAGGCTCTAAGCGAATAAAGGACTTATTATCATCGGTATAAAAGAAAAATACCGCATTCTCAATCGTTAAGCCTGGGAAGGTCTCTCCGATGTTAAATCCCTCTGTAATATAGACCTTTGCTTTGTGAGTCGCGTAGGCATAACCAAGAGGTGGTGTATTTTCCAGAAAGATAGAGCTCCCCATCACTTTTAACCCAAAACCACGAGTAACCTTTTGGGATTCAATAGTTGGAAATGCAATAATTTTCACGTAGTTTAAGTCATAATCCATCATTCCCATCACTGTGACTTTTCTACCATTTGAGCTATACGCAATTTTATCCTTTGTGCCTGATACATAGCGCCTATCGCCACTTTGCGTAAACGTCACCTCTGCTGCACTCAAAGAAACCACTTGGAACCCATACCCTTCTGGAATTTCATTGGGACAATTCCATTTGTATGTTAGCCAACCACCATCTGGAGATAGTCCATCGCTTCTTTTGACATAACGAGTCCAAAGGTTTGTCGCTGGGGCAGTGTGCTCATTGAAGATAAACTCACTGCCGTCTAAATTGCGGATCTTTAGACCGAATAACCTATCAATCATAAGAACCATCCTTGCTCCATAATATACACCCCCTTATATTTGAAGTAGTTACCTTTACTGTTTCGGATAACTGAGTAATCACCATCATTACTGTTTGTTTCAAATACACCGTTTTGCATATCGATACGCATACCCGATTTACCCGGCACATAGTCAGGTGAGCGCATATCCGTTTGCACAACAATACTGCCTATCACCGCTTTATTGATAAACGCTTCATTAATAACAACTTGCCCATTAACAACCATAAATGCGGGTTCCAACTTGCCGCTGGAGGGATTGAAAATACCAAATGTGTCAGCACTGAAACCAATTTGAGTGACTACCTTGCCGTTTTTGACAATAGCGCCAATCATCATTTGTGCCTCATGGTACTGACCATTGAGCATAACCGCTGATTTGATGCTAAATACTGATGATGCATTTCCCTTATGATCAACTGAGGTCTCCGCCCGTTTTTCAATTTCCGCTTTAGTGTCCTTAAGTTCGGAATGAATTAACTCATTAGCTGCCGCTTGAGCCTTTTCATTGTCTGAAATCGCTTTTTCAATACGAGTAAAGCGAGCATTGCTTTGTTCATACTGCGCATTCAACTGGGTAAACCTTTCAGCATGGGCTTTTTCATTTGTCGCAATCAGCTTATTGGTCTCAATGATGCTAGCCTTGATTACTCTTGCATCATTGCCTTGCTTCATATTTTGCACAGCAAGCTGTAAGAGCGTTTCCGCTTGGGAAGACTCTTTGTCTGTTTCTGTTTTCTGCATATGAGCAATATCAGCTTCATTCCCCTCAAAGCGACTACTTGTTTTCTCCTCGTTTTCTGCAATGGTTTTATTAGTGTCAGCTATCGCACTGGTGTTTTTAGTCACCGCTGAACTGACGTTAGAAAGATCTTTACCTTGCTTATCAATGACCTTTCCTTGTTCATCGATTTGCTGGCCTTTCTCATCAATGTTTTTCTGTAACTCCGCACGGGTTTGCTCGGTGTGCTGGGTTTGGGCCTTGTCTTTTTCAGCGATTGACTCTGTGACGCGAACAAATGCCGCTTCCGTTTCTTCATTCAAAGCGGAAACTTTTTCGGATAACTTCGCTTGGGCTTTTTCCAGTGTGGCTGTTGCTTCTTCCGTACGCTCAACTTGCGCCTTGATTTTGCGATTATCATTACGGACTTTACTTACTTCCGCTGTAGTTTGTGATGTCGACTCCGCTTGTGATAATGCTTGATCCGCTTGGGTTTTGCGTACCTGTGCAAAGTTAGCATGCATTTCTTCATAAATACTTTGCTGATTTTCTTTCGTTTCTGTTGTCGTTTCTTCCAAATTAGCAATAGCCGTTTTTTGAGAATCAACAACACTACTCACATCCGACAGTTCGCGCCCCTGTTTATCAATATCCTCCTTCAGTTGGTCATCACCCGCTTTAATATCCGCAGTGAGCTGCTCTCGGGTTTGAGCGAGTGCCTTGTCTTGTTCAACCTGAACCTTTTTGATTTCAGTGATATTTGCCGCAGTATCATCAATATGCGCTTTAAGCTGAACACCCGTTTCCGCTATCGCTTTGTCAGCCGTCGCTATCGCTTTTTCATTCCGTAAAATGCTGGCTTCAGAGGTTCGCAAGCGGTCAGTCATCTTGCTAAAGCTAGCAATGGTCTGCATTGCTGTTTCGGCTTGGGCGATTTCCTTGTTAGTATTCGCAATCTCCATGCTAGTAATTGCGCCGTAGATGTCACCAAACTCTGCAATTGTGGTTTGCTTGAACTCAGTCTGTGCTTTTTCCAGTGTCGCAGTAGCTTTTTCAACCGTTGTGATACGCCCTTTAGCTGCGTCAACTTCCGCTGTTACTTGGTTGATTTTCTCCGCTGTGGCTTCTTCAAGCGTGACTTGGGCATGTTCAACGCGAAGAATCGCAGAAGTGTTGTAATCCACTTTAGCACTGATTTGCTCTTGAAAACGCGCTGCTGCAGCATCTTGCTGTGCATTAACTTCTTCAAGTCGGAATATTTTCCCTTCGGTTCTGACTGTCTCGCGCTTGAATTCATAACTCAATTTCGTTGCATAAATTTGATTTTGCAATGCTGTTTCATTAACGATTGCTAAATCGGTATTAAGATTTAATACCTTGTTATCAAGTTCAATTGTCTTGCTATCAACATCAACGATGTCATGTTTGATATTGACTTGCTCTTCTTCAATATCCTCAATTCGAGACTCCATTCGCTGGCCAGCTTCAGTGCTGAGAAACTTATCGCCGATAACTTCCAATATTTCATCAGCCCGATCCTCTGGCTTGCCGTTGGCTTCAATAAACTGCGATTTGCCTACTGGGTTCACGGTTCTGACATAAACATAATATGTCTGGCCAGCTTTAAGCTTTCTTCCCTGAATAACCCACATCGTGCCATTGCCAAGGTATTCAGCTAATAGCTCAACTTCATTGATATTGGCGATCTGTTTTTCGGAAAACCAAAACTCATACTGCAAGCGCAGCGCATTTTGCCCGCCCACATGCGGGATAATCCCTAGGCTAAAGAAGCCCGGCTCAACATCAATATAAGAAGGTGGTGGCGGTGGGTTAATATCAAATGAGACTGAGGCTTGTTCGCCCTTTTGCCCATCTTTATTTTGTGGTGCGACAGAGAGTAGGTAATTACCTTGCGGCAAATTACCAATGCGATAACGGTTTTCTTGGGTTTTAGCGGTACCAACAATACGCCCTGCTTGGGTTAATTTGAGGATAAAATCAACACCACGGATCGCGGTTGTTGTTGTCCAGTTGGTTTCTACTTGCCAATTATCACTATCCGCACTGACTTCAACGGAAAGGTTTTCAACTGGAGGGATATAACCGCCCAATGGCGTATCGGGTAACGGCTCAAATTTTACGCCCTGATCAACAATGGCCTCTTTTTCGGGAACATGCTGAACTGCAATAATACTGTAGGTACCATCACCTTTATCAGAAATGGTGATGGCTCTAAATAAACGACGAGCCAAATCAGACGGATTAATTCCCCAAATGGTTTTTGCTTTTAGCCCTTTAGGTACAGCCTCAACTTTGATTTGGTTATTGGATAAGTATCCCGTAATTTTCACACGTTCATATTTGCCAGTACCATTCATCAAGGTAATAAATATTGAGCCTGATTTGGGCGGGGTGATCTCCCTGTCTAAAGTTAAAACTTTTTGAGTGGCATTAATGTCAATGAGACGGCCACTAATGGGATCCTCACCACCGACCCAGTCATTATCCATGATTTCAATAATGTCACCGGGAGTATGGCGCAAACCCTCTGGCCCCACATCAAATTCTACTGTTTGTGTTTCTAACTTTTCAGTCATTAACACCCACAAACCATAGCGCCTTGCTTGACCTCGGCTCGTACACCCAAAAGCATCAAGGCGTAAGACGTTAGGACCGAATTGAGCTACCAGTGCATCATCCGTTACCTGTTCGATGCTGGTTTTCCAACCATTTTCAGGATCAATGAAACGCACTTCAATGATATTATGGCGGGCTTTTGCCGGGCTAAAGCTGTAATTAAATCGACCTGCAACCACATTGGCGTTTGTGTAAGGCCAAACAACATCACTCGGGCGATCTTGAATGAAAGTGAGCATTTGCCCATTCCATGCAAACATCACTCGCATTTGTGAGCAGAGATCTTGAAAAAAGTCATAAGCTTTACGAATATCAGTAATGTAAGCATTGCAGGTAACGCGGGGCTCTGTCCCCCCAAAACCATCAGGCACCCTCTGATCGCAATACTGGCCAATAACATAAAGTGCAAATTTATCAATTTCTGACAGCTTTAACCGCTTACCTAGCCCGGCACGGGGATTTGTCAATAAGTCATACAAAACCCATGCAGGATTATTTGTGTAAGCAGGTTTAAATGTTCCACTCCAGATACCACTATATTCTCGTGTTTCGGGGTTATAGTTATCAGGCACCTGAACAATACGCCCCCTAATGAGGTAACTGCGAGAGGGGTATTGATTACCAAACTGCTCACTTTCAAACGTCAACCCCGCAACCGCTGAACCCGGATAGGTTTGATTAATATCGGTGATCTCGGTATAGCTTGACCATATCGTATTATTTTGTAGTTTATCGCTATTACTATCCGGTGTAATGCGAACCATACGAATGCTAAATGGTGGAGATGGTAAATTATCAATAATAACTGCAGTTAAATAAGGTGAATTACTACGCTTTCCTCGAATTGTAAGATTTTTCTCTGTCACCCATGCGCCATTACGCTGCACTTGGATTTGTAATTCTACTGCAGTGGGGACTCTATCTCCGTTATCCTTAACCTCGACCAATGTTTGGGTTCCAAACGTTAAGCGGAGGCGATCAATGTTCCTCGAGGTAATTGTTCGTGTAACTGGGGTGCTTTTTTTTATTTCAATCCCCACAGGAGTTTCACTTGAGGATGAAGAAAACCCCTCTAATGCTGGCTGCTCCAATGTTCCAGAGACCCACTGAGCCGTCATGCCATTAACGTTACTATTACCAGACGAGTCAATCACAGGGGTATTATTAAGATACACGCCCTTTAAATCACCCACAGGTCCCTCAATGGGTCCTTCGCTTACAAGGTCAACGATAGACAGCTTTTGCCTTGATGTTAAATCGTTAGGTGCTTCGTACGGTGTACGTTGCTTGCCTCCACCTTTACCCATGATTAAGTCTCCCCACTACCACCGTGTTTGCCTACGTCAATATCTTTGCCTTCACTGTCATCCATAATTTCGACAGACTGAGAAATTACCCGCGATCCACACATGATTTCACCGTACGCGATAGGTACCGCCATCCCTTGAGCCACTGAGTTGTCTAGATTGCTGAAATAGGTGTTCCCTTTTTCTTCTTCAGAACGAGATAAGCTGGCTCGCTTAGGAAGTGGAGTCAGCATCTGAGCAACGCCGCCCAGCATGATTGCGGCACCTGCTGACATCATCATGGTTGCAGCTGTCGCTGATATCCAAGCTGGCCCCCACCAACCCAGCCCCAAAATAGCGGCACCTGCCACAAACTGAAAAACACCACCAGATTTAGCGCCTTCAATACGTGGCACAATATGGATAACCGCATTGGATGTTAGCGGCTCATAAATACGTTGATGAAGCTCATTAGGCTTAACATCAGAGCCACTTATACGGATCTGATACCAACCTTCGCGGAATTGTTGTTTAAGATTGGGTATCTGAAGGAATAAGGCATGAAGCCCTTCCGCTGCGGTTTTTATATTTAAATCGAATCGACGGCCAAATCGTTGTAAATCCCCATAAAGTCGGATGGTTGCCAACTGCGGTAACGCCAAATCGAGTGAGTCATTTTTTGCCATCTTTCGTTATAAACCTCACGTTTGCTTAATTGATTAGGGACGTGGTGCAGGATTGTCTGATCACCGAGGTAGATTGCGGCATGATTTGCGCGAGAACTGGCGTAACAACACAAAATAATGTCACCGGGTTGGATATCTCTTTTGACTTGCTTAAAGCCATTTTCAGTCAAATTATCTAAATAGAGCTCTTTACCTTGCCGCCACCAATTGTCTTCGCGATCAAAATCCGGCAATGAATGACCGGATAGGTGATAAGCATCACGAAACAAGCCATAGCAGTCCGTAGAACCATGAGCAAACTCACGACCTAATAACTTAGGCACACATTCAAATTTGATAATTTTTTCATCACACGCTAACCACCAAGGGAGATGTGTTTTGAGCTGATGAGCTCTATCTGCTGAACTTAAGTAAGGCTTTCCATTTGGATGACTGTGAACAATAGCAGCCACATCACCTAAGCGTTCGGCTTGGATGTAGCTTTCAACTGCAATCGAGAAATGGTTTTCAGGATCGGCATGCTGATTTTCACAGGGAATATAAACCTCGGTACCCTCTTGAATAATCACAAGGCCGCACGACTCCTGTGGCGCCATGCTTTTAGCATGTTCCAGAATAGTTTGTTCTAACATAGGGGTCCTTATTGACTAAGGCGAGATGAGGAGAGGAAGCAGCCTATTCGATGTGTATTGTTTCTTAATTTACAATCAGATAACCGCTTTCCGCACTTGTCTTTTGTTGGATCTTGGGTTGGGTTACCAAGTTCATCAGCTACTGGCTCACCTTTATAGCCACACTCCTCACCTCGATAAGCAAAATTACACACATCAGAAAGAATGACTCGAGCTGGCAATGTCGCCCCATCGGTTTCAGTTGGAGCGGCTAACTCGAAAGTCGCTGTTTCTGCGTTTATCGAGGTCAGTTGCTCAATTACCCATCGACTCACCTGCTCTTGAGTTGGATCGGCATTTTCATTACCACCAGCAAAATTATCCGCATCGAGAAACTTAGCATCCGTTTTCCTACGGATCACTGTACCCCCGATGCCTGAATTTAACCGACTAGCAATGCCATAAACCAAACCAAATAAATTTGATAATGAAATAGTTGGGCGGGCTGATGGCCCTTTACCGTTAAACTCGAACCCCTCACCAACAATAGGATAAGGTTCATATTCTTGTCCTTGCCAAATAATCGGTTTTAATAATTCATTCGCACCATCATGAAACCGATAGCGAGCACCACCGATATTGGTTAGATCTATTTCATATAATATGATTTCGGAGTCACCTTCAATTTCAGTAACTGCAATAAGTAACTCAGGTGGGATGTTTTGCATTTTATTTACCTACAAAAAAACCACCCGAAGGTGGTTGTGTCACTATGAAGAAATTTTATTAATTACCTATAAGGTTTAATATTTTTTTAATAAACTCACTTTGAATTCTTGTTGGTAGTTTTTCTGCAACATCATGAATATCATCATTATATTTTAATTTTAGCATGGCGGGAGTAACTCTGGGATTATGCTTTTTTATTTCAAATGCTAACTTTTTCACCCCATAGTCATTAATTACTTCCCTTCCATTTTTTATGCCAATTAATTCATCTATATTATAATTTAATAAAGAAAATGAATAATCAACACTTGAAGGACTCGCCTTTGCTACGTTTATATCACTACCACAATGTTTACATTTTATAGCATCAGTATTAATAGATTCCGCGCAAAATGGACATTTTTTTGTTACTGAGGATTTTTTACCAAAAATAGTCACCAATAAACCACACAAAATAATAAAGCAACTAATTAAAATGTAATTCTGTTTGTCTGTCATTAAACCAATATTATTAACCCTTCCACCATATCCAGTTGCTACAGTAACATCCATTGCGAAAGAAGCTATAGCGCCAATTATGCCAATAACCAAAATAAATAGCCCAAATCCTTTCATAATGACCTCTAACTATGATAATTGGCATTATATTAGCGCATTGAAGCAAAAGAGAAAGCGATCAATCTTTAAAAAACTACCTGCTCAAATTCAGCACTGATAGTTTTGCGAATATTACCGTCATCTGAAGACCATTTTCTGCAAACAACTACAACTGCTGGCTGACTTTTTATAGGTTGAAACAAAAACGATTTTACACCGCCGTGACGAGCCAAAAATTCTAGTGCCTGATCTGCTTTTTCTAAAGGTAGCGATAAATTGACATTAAATTTTTTAAGCTGTGAATTCAGCCCATCTGATTTACGCTGTTCGTATCCATCACCAAAACGTACAGATCTTACTCGGGGTGAAAAATCCGTTTTCATCCCCGGTTTAATTGGCCAATTGAATTTCTCCATTAAACCTCCATTATCTAGCCTTCACTCTGGAGGCTTTAAATTTACTTTATTAAGAGAATGAACCACCATCACGACGCTGCTTTCTCATGTAATCTTCAGCTCCTTTTTTACCCACTTCATAAACCGCCTTAAGTGCTTGAGGTCCAATCTCACCATTTGAACCATCATTCTGAATAGTGACATGGTTGGTTTGATAGAAATCACCAGAATTTTGCTTCGTATTCGCAGCAATAACACCTAGTTTTCCATCAATGCCACGGCGCAAAGGTAGTATCGCCTCTGGTCCCGCCTCCCCCATAAGTCCTGCACCGCGAGCAAAGGGGAATAAAGTTGGTTTAGAAACAATCTGACCACTATAAGCACTTAGACCAGGAGTGTTGTACACGCCACCATTAGCATTCGGTGTCACGCTACCAAAACCAAAGGCTTCAAACCCTTTAACAATGGTCATTTTAATCGCAATTTCAGCTAACATTTTCAGGATAGAGCGAGTGAAATCTTTAAAGTTAGCCTCTCCACCCGTGAGCGTTTCCGCCAGCTGAGAGCTAAAACCATTGAGCGTAGCTGAGGTTACATTTTGGATTTGCGCATTAGCATCCAACGCTGCATCACGATAATTACCCCAAGCCGTACTAGCACCTGATGCCCAATCCGTTTTTGCAGCATCCTCCTTATCAAAAGTAGCTTGTTTAGCTGATTTAACTTTGCCCCATTGTGGTGTATCACCATAAACAGTGCGAAGCTGTTCCATTTCTAAGGCACGCTGAAGCTCTATGGTGGACTTACCCAGTGAATCAGCAATTGCTTTTTGCCTCGCCTCCTGTTGTTTGACATACTTATCAGCCTGATCCTGCAGTTTATTTAAGTGCTCTTGCTTGGCAATTTTGTCACCCAAATCCGCTAACTGCTTTTTATTCGCAAGAATACTTTCTTTATTTTTCAATAAAGATTGTTCATCAAGAGATAATTTACGAGTCTTTCGAGCTTCTTCTAAAACTTCAAATTTAGCCAACTCCAATTGCAGGTTTTTACGTTGCTGACTAAGGAAATCAGTTGCTGAAGAATGCTGCTCAAGAAGTCTTAATTGTGCCTGAAGAGATGTAACCTCTGCTTGTGCGGACTCGTCATGCCGAGTGCCCATGTCTGGTTTATAGGCCTTACCTTTTGGCGTTTTACGGTCTAGTTCCTTTTGGTACCGTTCTTTTTCTCGTTTAATAGCCTCATCTTTTGCAGCTTGAGAGGCATATTCATTATTCCTAATTTTTCTCAGTTCGCTTTGGTGTTTTTCTTCTGCGGTTTCATATTTCTTCTTTAATGCTAAGTCCGCTTCAAGTTGCTTCTTCATTTTCTCATTAAACGCAGTAATAGCATTTGTACCTGCTTTAAATGACTCTTCATTAGCTACTTGATTTTGCAGAGCTTTAATCTCTGAGGTTAGGTTTTTAACTAACGCTCTGTTTGCTTCTAAGTTTCTCGTGGCATTTTGATTTAAAAAAGACTCTGAATTTCTTCCAACCCCATAACCAGTTGTATCTGGTACGCCCCCTTTTTCGGCTAGTTCAAGTTCTTTTTTAATCGCAGCTAATTGCTTAACTTTTGCGTCTAATTTATCTTGTACAGAAACTGAACGACCTACATTGAGCATTTGATTCCATGCATTTTGAGCTGCTTCCCCTACCCATCTCCATGCAGTTTCAAGCGTTCCTAAATTTTCACTTATTTGCTTAGTTCGCTCATTCATTGAGGTAGAAAAAAGCTCCCATGCTAATTTGGTTGCCTCAGTCTTCCGCCCTTGCTCCTCTAGCGTAGTTATTTGCTCAAGTTGTGTCGCTGTCAAAAAATGAAGGGATTTGTCCAGCTCCATGACAGCTTGAACAGGTTGATCTTTAAGACGCTGAAACTGTTTAATCGTTTCATCAATAGATTGACCTGTGGCCTTCTCCATTTTCGCGGCTACACCAGCGACCATGTCTACCTGTGGCCCCGTAAATGAACCTGAACCGACTACTTGTGCCAGCGCATCAGCCATTTTGTACTGAGTGATCCCCTCACCCGAAAGGGATTTAGCCAAGGCATTGAGTTCACCCTGAGTTTTAGCCGCATAATTACCGGTTAAAATAAGTTGCTTATTGTACTCGCTAAGCTCTTTAGACCCTTGGTATGCCGCAACACCAAAAGCTGTTAGTACACCAGCCCCACCCACCATGGCGACTTTCCAAGGTGTAATTAAAGATGTAATGGCTTTCAGTGAATTACCAAACCCACCAAAAGAGTCTTTAATTTGACCACCTTGTTGAATGGCCACCAACCATGGTGGCATGCCAGAAGCCAAAGAAGTGACAATATCAGTCATTTGCATAGGCAACTGGCGCATGGCCTGACGATACTGTCCAGAGGTTAAAGTAACCCCTTTCATGACACTGTTTTGCTTTTCCAGCTTACGAATATAAATATCCGCTGAACTCGATACCCCAAGCTGTGCTGCTTGCAATCGCAGCATTTCAGTACGTGACAGATTTTGCTGTGTGACCTGTTCTTTTAACTTATTAATAAAGCGCTGCTTGGCTTGTGCTGCGCTATTTTCTGACTGTGTAATGGATTTTGATGTACCAATTGCTTGCGAGGTAAGCGCTTGATAATCTTTGACATGCAATAATCCCTGCTGCATGTCCTTATTCATTTTGCGCTTTATGGCACTCAGATCTTCTAATCCCTTACCATTCGCTTTAATTGCATCCAATTGGGCATAATATTGCTCAGCCAGTACTTCTTGGCTTCTGGCGTTTTGTGCCCGCCGCGCTTCAGCTTGAATGAGCCCCTGTATATTTTTGTGTGCTGCATCCAATTCAGCATTAGCCCGCTTCCGTTCGCTGGCTAATTTTTGCTCCGCTGAAATAGATTCATTTTCAAACTGCTTGAGTTGTGACCGTGAGCGTGCAAGTGCCGCTTCTGCCCTAGCCGCCTGCTTTGCTAATGCGTCTTCGCGCATTTTTTCAAATCGCTGCTCATCACGTTCTTGCTTTTCTAGTTCGCGCTGAACTCGACCGGCTTTTTCAAGAAATTCGGTTGTATTCGCGCCAATCTTAATCTCAAGATCCGCTATTTGGTTGCTCATACCGCACCCCTCCTGATATCCCCTCACTGGCTAACTGAATGGCTTCGTCTGACATTTCTCCCTCATCTGCCTCAACATCAGTTAGCAACATAAAATCGGTCAACTCAGTTTTTGTGCCACTCATTGCCATATAAAGAGAGGTGTGCAAGGTAGCAAATTCAATATCAATAAGTTGAGGCATAAAAGGCGTCTTGCTGAAGTGTGTCACCCAATCACTAAACTCGGAGGCACTCATTTCACTTAGCATTCGACGCCAATCTGGACGCCCAAATTCACGCGCAAGTCGCAAAGCAAAAATACGCTCACGGCTGGCTACTTTTCCAACGTGATAAGCTCACCGTCTTCCGCTTTATCGTCATCACTCTCAGAACTCGACATGCCGCTGATTTCCGAGATGGCGCGAACCGCTTCGCTTAATGCATCCATGCTCCATGTTTGCGCGATTTCGTCGTAGAGGTCATCAATGTCACGATCGCGGTCTTCATGCCAACGTGAGCGAGAAACCAGCCACGCTTGGCTTTCTACCATTGAGCGCATTGATTTAGCATCTCTTTCAGCGCCTTCAAGACCGTCGGTTTCCTTTTCTTTTTTTGCTAAAAAATCAAAGTAATCAGCACGCTGCAGGGCGGATAGCTCATAGAGAACAACATTTTCACCACTAATAGTGATTTCTTTTTTCTTTAAAAACATATCGATACCTTTTCATTAAAAATAAAAAAGGCCGCTGAGCGACCTATGCAATTTGATTTGAAAACTCCATTTCCGCAAAGTCTTCAAGCAAACCCGATATTTTCTGTATTGCCTCATCCGTTAACTCTTCATTAATGCACCAAGAAACCAGCACCGTCGGATCTGGTAGGTATTCTCTTTTCAGCATATTGAAGAACAGCATGCTTAATTCGAGGTCACTTTTATAATCTTCCTGATAGTATGATTTTAAGAAGTTAGCCAGCGACTCAACACTAAACTTAATATCTCCTAGCGATGAACGAAAAACAGGCCGCTTATGCATGGCGACCTGTCTAATCAAAAATAACTCGCTGACGACCAGTGAAAAGATTTCTACTTGCTTACTGTAATCTTGCTGCATGCCGCTCTCCATGTGCTGATGGATAAAGCAGTTGCATTTGCCCTTTAACATCAAAGGCAGCCATACAACGAGCATCGAAGTCTTTGTAGTCAATAGAACTATTGGCAATATTTGTTACTGCTACCATTTGCTGTTCTACCGCATGCAAGGCATCACCTTTCAGGTACTGATGGATTTTTTCTCTGTCGCCTTTATTTTCTTTGACTGATTCATAGACATAATCAGGTAATGCAACTCCATAAACCCATTTAGCCGTGATACCAGCGAACAATAATGGACAACCGCCAACATGACCAAAATAAGGAGTACCCGACATCTTTGATAGCGCTCTGTAATAGGGTTCTTGAAATCGTTTCTCCCACTCAGTGGCCTCTTTGTATGTCAGTAATCCAATAACCTGATCTTCGGTCAATGTCATACTCTGTGACATCAACATGTTTTTAATGTGTCGGTCACAAGCACGAGCAAATTTTGGTGATAACCATCTTGCGAACTCAATTACTAATTCAGGATGGATCCAAGTGCCGCCATGTCGCCCTTTTTCTACTCGAACTAAAAGGGGAGAAATATCCTCTTTAGAATTATACGCTTCAATATCAAGCTCTTTACCAACCTCATAGATATATTCTTTAGTTGATGAGACCCTTAACCAGTCTTTGGTTAGTTTTCCAAAGTGCCTAGCTGCTGCTGTAGCATTAACCCAACAATCGCCATTAAACGGGATCAAGGTTTCGTCATACTTCATAGGTACGATTTTAATCATTGCATATTTCCTATAGAAAGGGAGCCTGTAGCACAGAAAAGCCGCCCCAAGAGAGCTTGCCAGCTATAACGGCAGTTCTCAGGCTCACTTTCTGTAGGCTCTTGGTATTTTTGTGTGCGTGCTATGCACAGGATGAAATGTATATAAAAAAGCCACATTTCTGTGGCTATATAATTGATTTAAAAGTTTTATTACTCTTTTGGTTGAGGTGCCGTCTTACCCGATGGCTTTGGTGTAATTTCTTCTGCCATCGTTGGGCGACCGGTATTTTTAATTTTTACCGTACGCGTCATGGTTTCTTTGATCGGAATGGATTTACCTAGGGCGCTAATCCAGCCTTTAAATAAATCCAACGTGCCGTTCGGGTACGAAATTTTGTAAAAGCGCGGCAAGCCTTCATCAAACCACTCAATCAGGTCTTTTTGCCCTTCCTCGCCCGGTAACCAAGCAAGAGTAATACTGGTTTCACCTGAGGATTTCTCACCTTGAGTGGTGTTTTCCCAGTCCCCATCAGGATCATCAAGATAGCTATCATCTTCACTTGCCGCCGTGATTTCTCCCGGCTCCAGTGACTTAATTTTAGCTAACCGAATAAAGCCCGTTTCGCTAAAGGGATCTTGGGTTGGGTCACCCGTGCCGGTATAGACCCAAAGTGTGGTACCTGCCCCCTTGGTGGGAGCTAATGGATTTGGTACTTTTGCCATCGTAAAATTCCTTACATGTCATATTCAATTTGGTAGGTGATATCAACCGAAGCCCATAACGCCATTTCATCATCGCGATCATAATCAAACCCTTTCGGGGTCATATCGGTTAATACATCACCTAAACTGCTCATGCTTTCGATAGCTGGATATAGCTTTTCTTCCACCCATTTATCTAAATCAGAGTCAGTTTTGGCGGCTTTTAAAAAAAGCTCGATATGAAGGATGGCGGTCCATTGGTTGCTATCAAGGTAGCGTGGATCAGGGTGGGGCTCTGTTAAATAAACAGCGACAACAGGCAGCTCACTTTCATCAAAGTTAACAGGTCGCCCGTCATAAGTTGATAATTTTGGGAGGCTAGTCTTGAGCCCCTCAATCACCAACTGGCGGATCTTGGTGTGCTTAATCATTATCCCCCCTTAAAATAAAGCCGTAATTGGTTATTCAAGGCGTATTGCATTTCTTTGCTCATATCCTCCTCACGAACTTTAATAGCGTGCTCTTCAAAGGCCTCTGTTAACGGTTTGGATACGGGAATTTTGACAACATCAATCGGGTAACGGCTTAAGCTAAGCCGTTGCATGACATGCCGTTTACCATTTTTTAGCTGCTGAATAAACGCACCTTTAAAGGTGAATTTACCCACTTTTAAAACACTGCCATGCCGCCTATCGACTCCCCGACGACGAGATAATTGAACACGCGCCGTGCCGAGCACAATCGCCGGTAAATTACCTCTGTTTACTGTGATCCGCGCTTTAGGGGTTCCTTGCTTTACACTGGCTTTCTTAAGCCTTACACGCTTACGGATGATCTTTTGTTGGATTTTGACTTCTTTGGAAACTTGTTTGACACTGCGGCTAACGGCTCTTGCCGCAATCCGATTTATTGCCTGTGCCGTGGCAATCGGGGTCACTTTATCAACGATAATACCAAGATTACGAACCGCTTCATCCTTCCCCTTCATCGTCATCAACCTCTAAAAAAATCATCCACTTACCGTTGAACCTTTGTCGGCGAGTGGCTTTATAATGGAGACCATCTGCGATGACACTGTCATTCTTCCCAGGCTTGTACGTATCAGAAAAAATGACATAAGAAAGCCCATCCCCCGTAACAGGGCCGAAGTCAGGTAAGAAATGAGATTCCACCCCAATATAACTAACACCGTTAATTATGATGGGCTTCCCCATTCGCTTTGCAGTGAGTGCGTCCATGCGATCTGCAAACCGTTCAAACGCACTCATAAATTAACCACCTGCTGCCGCTGTCGCTGGGAAAATATTAAGTTTTACGGGTACTAATTCCGCGCCCGCTTCTGCCGCCCCCCATGCAATACCCACAGGAACGCCGCCTTTATCAGCAACAACCCCTTTATCCCCCGTCACCGCTTGACCTGCTGTTAATGCAACGCCCGCCTTTTTCTTTAGTAAAAAGACACCCTCTGCAAAACCATCCCCCGTCTCCCCAGGTTCAATATTTGTCGCTGCGACACAAGCCAATGCGCCCACCATGACCAAATCGCCACTGAGAATAGCGGTTGTGCCTGTATTGATAACTTCAACAGTTAGCCCCTGTTGTTGATAATTCTTAGCCATAACTTCTCCTTCTGGCCCCGAAGAGCCAGATTTTAGGTATAAAAAAAGCCCGTTAGGGCGAGAGTATTGTATTTTTAATACGAATTATGCCGCTTCGACACGCACCAGACCGCGATAATCAACAGGGGCAACGCCTGCATCGATGCGGACTTTAGTGGTTACACCGTCAGAAGTGAAACCTTCTTGCTGGTCGATGTAAGGCGTATCAACACCATTTAAATAAGCAACTTCAATGGTATCAGTACCTTTTGCTGAAGTCATATACCAAGTGGTATCACTGTTGATATCCAAACGGGGCTCGGTGATGATTTCAGCGATATTGCGGATTGGGTTAATAATATTGGCGTTCACATCTGCGCCTTTTACGCTGCCTGAACCTACTACCTGAATGGCAGCGATTTCTAACGCAGTCGGTACAAGCATAAAGGCAGGACGAATATTTAACGTACGTTCACCTTCTTTTTGCTTACGCATAGCGGTTCTACCGTTACCAATAGTATCAACATCCATTCCCCCCTTAATCGTGTTGCCATGGTCAGCACTAAAGAGAGGTTTATTATCGGACCGCATTTTTTCATTTTTGGTTAAAATAACGTAAACCAGATCCCCAATCGTCGCTTTTGCCGCACGCCCTAATTTCATTGGGATATCGGTTAGCATGGACATGTCGTCATTAATAATGGCTTGACGAGAAATGCTAAACAGCTCCCCGTAAGTCGCCAATGCAATCGTCTCTTTTTTGTCACTGGTTGTTACGTATTTATATTCTGCCCCTTCACGGACGGTGCGAAGTGAATTGAAGCCCCCCATCCCGACACGCGTTGCGGTTTTAAAGTCACTGAGTTGGCCTTTCTTGGTCCATAAATCAAAGGTTTCCTCTGCTTCATTCCACCCCTGTAAAATGGATTTATTGGCAACATCGAGGAGAATATTACCGAAGTCTGAGGTTGTATGCGTAAAGGCCATCGCAATCATTTGCATTGGATTGTAACTCGCAACGCCCACGCCGCGATCAGCTAATGACATACGGGCCAGTTCACGCAAAGTCATGCAGTTATATGGGTTATCGGCTTGAGTTTCATCATAACCCGCACGTGCCATCAATGATGCACGGACGCTATCACCCACAATATTGCCGTTATTTGCATAAATATGAGCACCGTAATTATTTGTATTTGTTGGCGTCGCCTCTTTAGCAACCAAATCTAAAATTTTGTCTTTTGCCTGCTCAACGGTGCAGTTGATATCTGTCAGACACTCAACCATGATGCTGTCATGTTTGCCGCCAAACATCGCAAATAAATCTTTGATACCATTCATGCGCGTTTGTTCAGCTTGTCGTGCTTGCGCTTGAATGCTTGCCGTATCTGGCTGTTGTGTATTAGTTGGATTTTGTGATTGTGGTGCAGGCTCTACCACCGGTGCGCTTGATGTTGTTGTGTTTCTCGGATTAGCGAGACTGTTTTTTAACGTATTTTTTAATGAGTTCGGCATGGATTTAAATTCCTCAATGCGTTTAGATGAAAGACTGGCCATGGCTTTAACCGGCTCAATCACAGTATTAGCAAAACCGTGTTCCACACACTCTTCTGCCGTTAACCATGTCTCTTCACCGAGCATGGCTTCAATTTCTTCTTTAGTTTTCCCTGTTTTTTCCATGTAGGCAGGGATTAAGACGTTTTCAACCTTATCGAGCAGATCAGCGTAATCGCGCATATCATTAGCATCACCCCACGACACGCCCCAAGGTTTATGGATCATCATCATGGCATTGGTTGGCATAATGATTTCATCACCCACCATGGCAATAACTGACGCCATAGAAGCCGCTAATCCATCGATATAAACCGTAATCGTGGCATTGTGGTTTTTCAGTTGGTTATAAATAGCGATGCCCTCAAAAACTTCACCGCCGGGCGAATGAATATGAAGGTTGATGTGGTTGATATTACCGAGGGAAATTAAATCTTCGGTAAATCGCCGGGCGCTTATCCCCCACATGCCAATTTCGTCATAAATATAAATATCGGCTGAAGTCTCACTGGTCGCTTTCATTTGAAACCAGCTCTTCTCCGGTGCCGACATTAGCGGTTTACTCATCGTCGTGCTGTTTTTTGGTCGCATGAGATGTGTGTTTATCGTCTGCATTGTCGTTACCTTTGTCATTGGCGGGATCTGTGTCATAAACCAATCCAAGCCGTTCATTTTCATCAATTTCCGCTTTGCGGCGGCGTTTAACTTCTGCAGGGTTACCACCTCTAGCGCGAACCCAATCACTCTCTGTTGCCGCCCCTCCTCGAATTTGTGTTTTCCATGCCGCTGACTCTTTAAGTGGATCTATCCACGGCATAACTGGTCCGCTGTAAGTCGCGTTATACAGTGAGCTGCGGTCAACATCAGCCGGAACCACAATGACGCCTGCAGCGATAGCCATCTGTAACCATTGTCGATAAACAGGTCGGCTAACTGAGCCACAGAAGGTATCTTGCAAGATGTAATACCCCTCAAATGATTCCACCAGCTCTTGCCGCTGCGCGCTGTATGTCCCGTTATAATCCCGTGCGATACTGGAATAACTACCGCGACTTCCCGCTGCAACTGCTCTAAGTTGACCATTCCGGAAGTTTTCAAGGTTTGGATTGGGCCTATCAGACTTGATCATGCCAACATCTTCACCGGGCCGTAATTCATCAAAAATAATCCCGGGAACAATATCGATAGTGCGGTCCTCATATTCCCGCTCATCATCGTAAGTCCCTGCATCACCTTTCTTGATGTACATCCCTAGAGAGGCGGCGATACGTGCGGCCGTCAACTCTGCATCTTCGTAGTCTTTTAGAGCACTTAAACGCATTAAGATGCCGGAAAATAAACTATTACCGCGCAGTTGATGTAATCGACGCACATATTTCAAGTGCAGCATGTTTTCCGTCAGGATAGATTTAAGCTCCCCCATCTGCTGGCCTGCGGTTAACAAGTTTTTATAAACAAAGTAAGTTTGTGGGCGGCCCCAATCATTTAATTGGATCCCCTGTCGGATATTTTTCCCGGTATCATCCAAATGAATCGGAACGAAGTCAGGCTCAAGTGCTTCAAGCCAAAATGGAATACCCGATTGCTTATCAAGCCCTTTCTGATTTCCTCTGACTAATTGAGCAAAAACTTCACCATCACGGATCCATGTTCGAACCAAAAGACGCTCAAGCATTGGACGGGTAAATTGTCCTGTCACCTCTGGACGAATGGACCATTCAGACCATGCCGTTCTGATTTGCTTGGCGAGGTCATCATGGATCTGCCCTGTAAGTGATAGTGGCTGTGGTTCAACAATAATCCCCTTGCTACCAACAATGCGCTCTTCCATTTTGTCGAGAATACCAATCACAAGGTCGTGATTATTATCTAGCCATCGCGCTTGCTCACGTAAGGATTTACCACCAACTTGCGTTAATTGGTTCGCATTTCGATTCTCTCGACGCGCCTTATGAAGCCGAGAGGGATTGGCAGCTTCATAAGCATGAATGGCATAGCGTGACTTGGCTCGTTGACTCGCCCATGACGGTGAAAATACCGCAATCGCCTTCTCCAACATATTCATGAGAGCCTCGCTAATTTATAACCGGGTGACTTGCGATTAGCGGCGCTACTTTGTGAATATCGATACTCCCAATATTCTCGCCCCTTACGGATCTCGCTAAGGTTTTCCATTGTCATTGACTGCCCGTTAAATGTAATACTCTTCCCCTGCAGTATTTCCATTTCTGCTTTTAAATATGCATCTAGCATTTCTTTGATTTGTTCACGGGTCATACCCATCCCCCTGAAGTTGCAGACACAGGAGTCCATGCCGAGCTTGCGCTAGGCGTGGTTTCTTGTGTTTCTGTTTGAATTGGTGTTGATTTTTGAGGAGGTTGATTAGGCGCTGGACGAGATGGTTTAACATCACTGATATCCGGCAACCGAGCCCATTTAGGCGGGTTCTCCCATTTGATTTTTTCGTAACCAAGCAAAATTACCAACGCATGCGCATAGACCATTAAGTCAAATGCTTCGTTAGCCCCTTTACCCGGTTTACTCCATTTCCCGTTACTATCGCGCTCTTCATACGTCAATTCATCGTAGAAAGAATCATCAAGCCAATCTGGGAAATGAATATAGTTAGGGCCAACGGTGTCTCGCCCAAGATGAGCAGAAATGCGATCTTTAAGTTCATTGGTTTGTAATAAATGAATAGGTACATCACCCCGCGCTTTTGCTCGGCGATCTGAACGATTAGTGTTATCAGGGTAAGATTTAGTAATCAGCTTGCTTTTCGCTTTACCATCCCCCTTAAATAAATACACTCGCCTCGCTAACCCTTCCTTCTTACATTGTCGCCAAAATTTATACGCGTTATCAGTTACCCCTTCTTCCCCACCGGTATCTATTGCCATGCAATGGACGCCCATTTCAACGTTATCATGATCGTGAATTGGGTAAGTTTTATCGAGCACATCCGTAATGAGAACATCCCAGTCCTCCGCGTAAGATGAAGGATTAATGGGCAGTGATTCACCATCTTCGTTTGTTCTTAATGAATGAGTGATATCAAATCGGTCAATTATCCAACGCTCACCTCTGGCGCCATAGCCTGTGACTTGAACGACAAAACGCCGCTTTTTACCGCCCTGCACGTCAACGGTGGCCACAAGAAAACGAACGCCATTAGGCACTGAGCCATAGTCCCAATACTCTGCTCGGGCTTTAAGATCATCGCCGCTTCGCTGCTCTTGACTGATTTTTGGTAAATAAGGTTGTCCCCAGTCGGTATTAATAACAGACTTTAGTGTTTCCTCACTACCAGTTCGCTCGTATTCTTGCTCCGCATTGAGTAAGTTATAAACTAACTTTTCCCATGTTTGATAAGCGGCTGCGGGGCCTTCCATCCAAAATGAAGCAATGCGCGACTCCCTTGGCTCACCTGTCACAACGCCATTTTGGTCAATAGACTGCCCCTCTTTGAGCCAAATACCTTTATTATTTAGCGCTCTTTTCTGATCAGGTTCAATGAGTCCCAGACAGTGTGGACACTGTAATCGAGCGGCTTTGCTGCCCACTGTTGGGTCATCTCCCTCATTAAAACCCACCATATTTTCTCGAATGGGCAAAAAATATTCCGAACAGTGCGGGCATGGCCAATACCAGCGGCGGCGATCGCCACGATTATAAAGTGACAAAATGCCCGTTGTTGGCGGAGCTTCGTGAGGTGTATTTCGTCGCCACTTACTGTCTGTTATCTCTCGACCAGGGGAGCTTTCAACCAGTGCTTTCCCTGCGGACATGAATGTGGTTGTTCGCTTTGCGGCTAACGTATAAGCATCCCCTTCACCGTCAACATCTTCGGGAAATCGGTCATAATCCGTTAAAGCAACAAAACGATAATCCGAAGAGGACATGATATTGACGGATGGCCAGCCAATTTTTAAGTAATTTCCAGCCCTAAATGTTTTGTCATGGACGTTATTATCATTTCGGTGTGGGCTTAGTCTTTTAGCCACTTCGCGACTAGATCGAAAAGTTCTATCTAATCGCTTTTTAGAGTGCTCTCGCGCTTTTTCTTCTGTCATTTGGATGAGAAGAAAATCCGCAGGGTCACACACAATGACATAAACAATCCAACCATCAATTAACCCCAGTGATTTCCCCGTACGAGCTGGACCAACAAATATCACCGAATCATAGCGGCGATCTGAAAGGCAGTTCATGGGTTCAATAATATAGGGGGTCAATGAGTCATCCCACGGTATTGATGAACCTTCTCCCATGGGAACGCGCATATATTTTTTTACTGCCTGAGCAATTGGCATTCTACGAGGTGCTTTCAATAAGGATGCAACATCCTTTCTTACCGTTGATGCTGAGGCATAATTTACTGTCATTCGTCAAAATCCTCCGCATCCATCACACGAGAAGCGAGAATATCCCGTAATTCATCGACAATGATTTGCACCTCAGTGAGTTGCTCTGCACTCCAACCTTTATCTCGCTCTAATTTATCAGGCCATGTATCTAAAACTTGGGTTATTGCTTTAACTAGTACCGCCATTTCCAAATGTACATCGGCAACGGGAACTAATTGTTTAAGCGTAGTTTCTAACTTAATTCTTTCATTTTCAGACTGATACCAATCCTTACGCTCTTTAGGTGGCATCAGTGTGGGATCTTGAAGATTATTTGTATTTACATCGGGGTCGGCACCGAAAAGTATCGGTCCGATATCTCGCAAGGCATAAACGGGATTGCCTCGCACAATATTGGCAATGGGAGTATTTGCATCGAGCAATCGCTTTTTAACTGTTCCGCGATTTAAGCCGAATGCTTCAGCAATCTTAGCCACGCTCCAGTTGTAGGCGTCCCCCAGATTGCTGATGTTGGACATTGACACCTCACTCTGTCAGGTGAAAACTGATATTTTTATTTATTATCAGATAGATACAGTATATTGAGGTGACAACTCATTTTAAAAATTGTCACCTCAATATCGATATTTTCATATTGAATCAAATAGTTAACTCACCTGCTGCTGACAGCATGAAAAATTGAAAATGAGCCGTTTTCCGCGCGCATGCCGCCTCGTGGTAAGGGCACCCCCTCGGGAGTACCTTTTGAATTATGCGTAAAATTAATCAATCTAATGAGTTTAAGGTTTCTTTGGTGGCGGGAGCGACTTAGAATTACTTGCACGTTTGGGCTGATACCCTTTAATATTTACATCACCATCACTTAGTTGTTTGTCTAGCTGCTCTCTGAATTGAAACGGGCTCTTAAAGCCTTGGCAAGCCATGGTTTCCTCCATTTACTTTTTCATGCCGTAGTGGCTTTTCACCAACGACGTAATGCTCACTTTGTTTTGTGTTGCGACCAAGATCTATTTGCATTCTTATTGCTTCTTCATAAGTTGCATCACGCCAATCAGTCAAGGTTTTGATATCATTACTTGGGCTATCAATGGGATATCGTGAGCGCCGTATATCCACCTCTACTTGTAAGACAGGGAGGCCAGTCAGACTCTGGCGCCTGAACTTAAAGCGACCGGTCAACCCTATTTCACGGTTTCTATATATCGGTAATGGCATCGACAACTCCTATAGTCACTTGTAACGATGTGGTATTGTTGGATAATTAATTGAGCAATCTATCAACTATCATCTGCTGCTCTTTGATATCAGAATCAATGGATGCTCTTTGCTTTTCTATTTCAGATGGTAACTCTTTATCACCAAGCATTGTGATTGCGTTCTTTATTAAATGAAGAGCAATGAGTTTGAGCACCTCATTGAATCCCTTCGATTCATAGTGATAAACTGACTGCCTTGGCTGTGAGTTACTCATAATGACCACCCTGACTTAGCAGATTGCACATCTTGTGATAGTCGTTCGATTTGCTTTCCCATATTAAGTATCGTCTGTTCAAGCTGTCTTATTCGTTCAGCATCGCTTTCTGATACCGTATCGGATGGATTGTAAGAATTGTTAGCTAATGGGTATGAATCAGAAAGCCAATCAGTCGAACCACACTTAGTACAAATATGCTTAAACCTAGGTGGGGATGTGAGTTGAATATCATTACATCCCCTGTCTCTAGCCATTAAACCTTCTTTGCAGTTATCACACTGATATTCAGTAATAGTTGTTATTAATCTCACTACTTTTGGTTTAAGTTCCATACAATTGCCTCAAACAAAAAACCACCAGCGGCTAACTGATGGCTATTTAGAATATTATTCTAGATGAATTTATATAACTCCGCGGTACCGAGTGACCACCAGCATTCAAAACATATATAAAACTCTATCAATGCTACTCAATGAATAGCATTTGTAGAATTAAATAAAATTATGTCTCTCCATAAGTCACGCCGCTTCTTCTCCGGTTGCTGACGTTTCAACCCAATGAGTCTACCCAAACTTGGATTCGTTGTTTTTGATTCTCAGTGTGCGCTATCAAGTGAGAGGTTGGTCACAGCTAACACATGAGACAGCGACAACGCCGCGCTTCGCTCGCAATTATTCTAGTTGCAGGACGCCATGTTCGGTTGAACCTGAGTAGGCCACTAGACCTTCATAAACAACGTCATCACCATCAAAGACTTTGCCTACTTCAATAGTGTAGGACGGTTATCCCTCTTCCTGTGCAAACTCATGAAGGGACTTGATTTGTTCTGGTGTTAATACAATTTTTTCTGACATGAAAATTACCTTTTATAAAAAATAGACCAATAAAAGATTAGCTATTATTAGCCTAACTTCGCACGGACAAGGCAGTCTTTAGCTTCAAGTAACTTACGAAGCCCTGCTGACTTCTCGTCACCATCAGGTAGCTGTTCATCCATCTGCTTAGCTAGATCACCAATCGGCTTACTAACCTCTTGCAGATGAGCTGGTAGATGTTGGTATTCAAAATATTTCATAATTGGGTTAGACATTTAAACCTCGCTATTTAAGTCGTTGTGTTTCAATTTCGCCTATTTTTTCAAGCTGATCGTTAGCTTTTTCTATCGCTGCAAGCAGTAGTCTGTTCCACAATACAGACGCTTCTGGCGATAGCGTTTTACCATCACTATCAGGCGGTAGTGGAGGCACCACTAAATTAGTTAGCGTGGCTGGAATTGGCACGCATTGCGCGGGAACGTAATTCGTTTGTGTACTCGAACAAGCCATCAGCAACAGGCTGAGGCACAAGAGCATCACAATAAAACTCTTTTTGGAGTATTGTTTTATATTCAATGACTTTCTCCTGAGCCTTTGCATCGGCTTGAATACCATTGCGGTGTGCTGAAGTTGCTATGAGATTAAAGCTATTAAACTGCAGTGACTGTTTAGCAATGACTTCACTTTGCCTGACGTTATCTTGCTTGAGATTGTCATTATCTTTTTTTACTGAAACGTTGCTGTCATAAAGCGTTGTAGCCCACCAGCTCACAGCAAATAGCGCCAAAAATAACCAGAATGAATTATCTATTTTCATAAGTTCACCTGCTTACCTCGGTAGTGATCTAGGGCTTTTTGGCATCGCTTTTCTAAACTTACCTTGTCAGTACTGCAGGTATCGTCTCTGAGTACATATACGCCAGTTGAAATAAAGAAGGCGTACCCGAGAAAGAAGAAGAATAAGCCGAGTCGAACTTTCCAAGGCATACTGCATTTTCTATCTCTCTGCGTGTTATTAGGCCTTTCCACTCTTTACCCCCTGCATAAGTCCAGCGTTTTAATTCATTGCAAGCACCAGCGATATCGCCTGCATTCAGTTTCTTTAGCATCGTAGAACGTGCAAAAGCACCTGTGCCCACGTTGTAAGCAAAGGAATAAATAGCGGCTCGGGTGTTATCGTCGATATCAACTTTGATTAGAGGGTCTACGCCCCTTCTGACTTTGCTGAGGTCTTTTTCAAGCAAAGCTAAACATTCTGCTTCTGTATAGGTTTTGGTGGGGATAATGTCAGCGCCTGTGTGCCCAAAACAAACCGTAGTGACATTCACAACATCTTTATAAGGTTTAGTTTCCATGCCCTCAAAATAAGCAATCATGCTTACAGTCAAAGCAACTAAGCCACCAGCGGCAGCCTTTTTTATTTTATTTGGTATCTTTGGCATGAGCCGCCTCTTTGCGTTTATCTTCTTTTCGCTTGAAATATAAATTTGTCAAAAATGTAGCTACACCTAAAAGCAGGCTTCCCAACACCCCAATCGCTGCCCACTGCTCAGATGAGAAACCATCTAACAATTGTTTTAGCCAATAGAATGTTGAACCCGTAGAGGCAGCATAGGAGGCGCCAGTTGTTAATTTGTCCATACGCATATACCACCCCCTACGGAGTGCCCGAAATTAAAAGTTTGTGGGGATTTCTGTTTTTTCGCCCTCATTTGAGGGGATAAAAGAAGAAGTGATTGCTTATAGCTACACTCTCGCAGTAGCCTCGCTCATGCCCTTGAGTTCGTTACCCCAGTTCGTCTCTGCTCCCCGTTGGATCTAACCAGTGCATAATTGGCGGTCATGCTTCGTCACCGGTGCTTCTTTTCTTATTAACCCTAACCAGATACAAAGCTGGCTCTCTACTTTGGAGACTCGGGAGTTGGTTATTACCCAACTATTGCTACCTTCTTTTGGCTGCACGGTCTACCCGCTTTATAACTTCATGTTATTTATTTCCTCTTTAGTTTGCTCAAATCGCTCAGTTTCAAGCTCTACCCCGATAACACGACGATTAAGTTTTAATGCGGCTTTTATTGTGGCGCCAGAGCCCATAAAGAAATCAGCAACAATATCACCCTCTCGGCTACTGCTATTGATAATGTGTTCCATCATCGCTGAAGGTTTTTCGCAAGGATGTTTGCCGGGGTAATATTGAACGGGGGGATATACCCATACATCTGTATAAGGAACATCTACTGTTACAGTAAACGGACGCCTTAATAGTTGGTATTGCTGAGACAATTCATGATATTCACGATTTAGTAACTTTTGTTCGCTAACTAAATCAGCGTGCTGGCGGCCTAATGGATTGTCGCTGAACTGTTTTACCGCTACTCGGTTAAATAGCTCTTGTAGCTTCAAGTAGTCTGATTCGTTCGGTAATTGCCATTGACTATAGCCAAACCAATGAGAAGCCATTTGCTTTCCAGTGGCTTGATGTATTTCCTTGGCTGTTATACCTAATGAATCTCTTGCTTGCTTAAAATATTCAATCAATGGCCTCAGCGTGTTTTCTTTCAATTCTCTGCGCCGCTGAAGATAACCACTGCTTTTCCCCTTGTATGGGCTTTGATAGTGTTCAGCAAACAAGACTCGCTCTGTCGCAGGGAAATAACTTCTCAGGCTTTCTTTGTTTTGTCGTCGCCATGGCCCAGATGGTTTAGCCCATATGATGTGATTTAAAAGATTAAACCGCTCACGAACCAATATTTCAGTATCAGCCGCCAGCTTTGAACCACAAAACATATATAAGCTACCGTTTGGCTTCAGAACACGCCAAAATTCCGCAAGCATTTCATCAAGCCACGATAAATATACAGTGACGTTTTCCCACTGATTATCCCAACTACAGCTTTTAACTTGAAAATAAGGTGGGTCAGTTGCAATTAGGTCAATACAATTATCGGGAAGTGTCTTTATATAACTGAGTGAATCATCATTAACCAAATTTATACCGCTTGATATTACAGTGCTTTTCATAGATCAGGAGAACCTTTTTTGATAAGCTCACCTAGCTTTACGCGTATAAGCGGTGGGCCTTGGTTTGTCCGTGATCCGTTTCAGTACGGGCGAATGGCTGGGAAGGTGCTACCAACACCCACCAGCCGCCCATTTTCACAGTTGGATATTTTGAAATGTGTTTTCTTTGATGTTTTCTTTAACTAACCCAGCCATTGCTAACTGAGTTAATATTAACTGGCAGCGTGGCTGTGTTAGCCCCGTGACTTGTGAAACCTCACCCGCCGTAACAGCCTCAGTATATGGGGTAGCCTCAAAAATAATTTTAGCTTCTTGCGTTATATCACTCTGTTTTACCATGATATTTTAAACCTTTGGTCAGTTATTGTGCATAACTACACATGTAACTCTGACCAAATGGAACAGCAAGTCTTATATTTATTTAAGGCATAAAAAAACCCCGCATCGCGAGGTTATATACAACTTGGGCAACATACCAAATTAGCGTTAAATATGGCCTATTTTGTTCATTTTTGCAAGTTATAGTACTTATTTTTGGATATTTGACTATTTCGTGTTCGCCCCATGGATAACAAAGCCTGCTTGTCTAACTCATAGCAAATATTTAAAAGGTCATTCCAATATACTTCATAGTTCATTTTCCAGTTATTACGCTCAACACCCACCAGCCGCGCTAGGTCAGTTTGTAAGTAATCACGCCCAGTACAAACCTGAACTGATAACCAAACCAATGACCTCAATCTCTCTTTGACCTTTTTGGTTATTTTCTTCCCTTTATGCTGCTTTTCAAATTCAGACCATATGTGAACACTAATATTAACCTGATGGTCAAATTTTAAACTATGTCCATAACAATACTTTATCCATGAGCGCTGCTCCTCACTTAATGCATTGATAGCCCTACGCCACGAACACAGTAAAAAATCTTCATGGTCTATCATTGGCTTTGGAGTTCGGCGACAGCGTGTTTCCAACACATAAACTGGATCCGTATCACGGCAAACAAGACGACCATTTAATTCTAAGTCTTTCTTTCTAATTCTTGGGGTTGTCCTAGTATCTGTTAGCCCAAAATCTTCAAATGCTTCTAGTTGCCCCTTAGTTGCAACTCTTAAATTTGATGTAGCTACCCATGCCATATCGCTTAAATATTCCAAGTCATGCGCATAAATTGGCATATAAAACCCTCCACTGCGTTCCGCACAACGCATTAACCAAAAACACCCAGTGCCGCTGAACGGTCTAGGAATCGAAATAAAAAATATAATTGGCTTCCGTGTTCGCTTTCCCACCCATTTGGATCTTTATGTAACTCGCTGTGGTGAATGCGACACAATGGAATAGTGAACAAATCATGGGCCTTAGTGCCCATTCCACCTTGGCCGTGACCGATTAGGTGATGAGCATCGTCCGATGTAGCGCCACAAACACAACATGGCTGCGATTTAACCCACTGCAGGTAGTCATTATTAGTCCAGCGTTGTAATTTAGGCTTCAACATCAAACTGGCTGGTGGCTCGGGGATGATGGTTAAATTTAATACAGGTTTTGATACCCGTTCATCACTCACCACGTCGCTGAGGTATTGGTCAGAAAGAGAGATAAGGCCTGATGGTTTATGCTTTAGCTCCTCAGGTAAGGTCATGAGCAACATTCTTCCACTGAATGTATTTAAATGTGCTCCTGGTCTAAATATCACCGCACTAAGCTCAGGGATTATTATTGGAGTTAATATCCATTGGTGGCTCATGATATTTTCTCCACCGTTGCGTTAAGGGGCTTTATCTCAATTTCAAATCGACCACCCTTTACGACTTCATGCCATTCAATGACAGCACGTCTAACCTGAACGTCATCACTCCAAACCCCAGCATGTGTTAATGCATCGAAGGGGGCTTTCAAGTAATTATCAATATCCATTCGACGCTTTGACGGTGGGTACATCCTCACAGTGACAGATACATGCTTAGTGATTGCCTTTGGTCTTTTACGCAGTTGTTCATAGATTGCTGCAGCTGCATTTGCCCGAAATGCACGCCCCTTTGCACTAATTAACGTTTTGCCGTTAATGTTCCGCCAGCAAGCATTAACACTAGGTGGAAATGGGAGTATTAAAGTAATTGAAGAATTCATTTTGATACCACCTCATTCCAAATTCTTACCGCTTCTGTCCTATCATTTATTGCAGGGCTTTTTTTCCCGCAGCTATGACAATAAACATAAAACCAAGTGCGGTATTCGAGGGTAAGAACATGCAGATCTTCACTGCCGCATTTGCACTGATGAATTTCATCCACGACTGCCTCCCGATTTCTTTTTCAGTAACATGGGAATGCAGATATAAATAGCAAAGGGAATAATTAGATAAACCATGAATGAAGCTACTAGAAAGCTGACAGGTAAATAAATCAATTCAAATCCCACAGCGGCCCATCCTGAAATCATAGTTATTAAAAACAGTAATCTAGTATTCATGAAATAACCGATAATCACGCTCTCACCTCCGCCAGCAACTGATCTAATTGCTTTAGTGATTGGTTTCCCATATCGCCTATGTAAGCCTTTTCGACAACTTTAATGCCACACTCGAATCGAGGCTCAGGCTCACACTTCTTGATTTCGTCCACTTTTTTAGGCTCAGCTGGTGGCTGCGCTTTAAGCTTTTCTGCCCTCTTTGGTTTTTCCTTCTCCTCTAACTTTGTCTCCCACACTGCCTTTAGCTTTGTAATTGCATGGGGATCGATGCTGTATTGCTTTGACCTCTGCTTAGTTTTCCCTGCAGGGAAATTGCCGACATATTTTATGCAGCCAATTTTTTCCAGCATTTCAAAAGTTCGGTGTGCAGCGGATGGTGAATAACTAGCAACATTTTTTAGGATCGCTGCATTTATTGTTTTAAATTCGCGTCCAATCCTAATGACTTCAATTCCTTGCGTGTATTGGTATTCAGTTATCATTTTATGCAGCCACCCTCTTCGCTAACCACCTAACTTGCTCTATGAATATTCTGCCTCGTTCCTCTAGATCCTCACGCTTGATATAATCAAATGGTTTACCTGTCCATGACTTATCAAAAACGACAATAGCGCCAGCAAAGAATGCCCCCGTTGGCTTCTGTTTATCATCTGATGGGTTAAACCACGCAGGGAGCTCAAACCCAATACGACCGCGAATGAAGCAAACATGATCTGCATTTTCTGGCCACCAGCTTTCACTTGTTGCCGCCTTCAGAAGAAAAACATAGCGACCGCCTTTCTCTCTCATTGCAAAGGCGCGGTTCATTATGTGGCCAACACCCGTTATAGCCTGTTTTTCGTGATATGAACTGCGTGAATATGGTGGATTACCAAATGCAGCACCGCCAACTTCTTTTAGCTTTTCCGACCAGTCTTGAGTTAAAGCATTATCTTCTGCAGTGTAGAAGTTAGGTGCCTTAGTGTTTTTACCGTCAGTAAATAAATCGAGTTTGAATAGCCCATATATAGAGCTGATACCCCAGTACAATTCATCGGGTGTACACCACTGATCTCCAATTTCATTAAGCTTATGTCGTGGTTTAGCTTTAAGCGCCTCGAGGCTTTGAATGTATTTATTCATCAGATAGCACCTCGCTGCTGGTGGGATTTAACATACTCGCGCATATGCTTATAACGCTGCTGAACTTGAAAATGGTCAGTATGATGATTTAAGTGGCGAAACTTCCTGCAGGTAACTAAATCACGGCGGGATTGATTCCATCTGTTGCGGAGCTTGCGAATAGTGCGCCATTTACGTAGCTGTTTGAACATGGCAATCATGCCTAGCACGTCAACGTCATAGATTGTTTTAGTTTCACTACGCATCATGCTGTCACCTCTCTAGCTGCTAGCTCTGCTGCTTGTTGCCAAATGCCTACCCACGCCTTGCGGCCTACAAAATCCGACATGTTACGAACACCCTGTTTGCCCGCTAATTCAGCTGCGATTTCCTCAATGCGGTTTTTTGGGGTTAGCCTTGAACCAATGATCCGTGTGTAAGCGTTGTCACGTTCTACGGGGTCTACACTCACTTTTTGTCCACTGGCAAATTTAACAATGACCTTTTCCCATTGCTCGCGGAGCTTGGAGGGGCACAGAATGACTGAATGCCAGAAATCATCGAGGGTAATGCGCTTGTAGAGTTGGCAAATTTCCTTGTGGCTGCGCCCGTCAATTTCACGCATCAGTCGAACTGTATTCGCCCATTCAGTGAAGTTAGGCTTGTCAGGCTCACCAATACCACGCTCTTTGAATAGCCATTGCTTCCGCTCAAATAGCCATTGGGCGCACTCTAGGTCTTTTTCCGTTCCCCATTTTTTGAAGTTAGCGCTGTAAATCACCGCCTCTGGGTAACGATTTAAAAAATCAATTTTTGACTGGTCGCTGGATTCGTTAGAATTCTGCGACGAAGAGTTTGTTACTGATGGATCTTGTTTTGAAGTTACTGACGGATCGCCCCCAGATTCTGACGGGTCAAAACGGTTATTTTTGCTTGATTCTGACGGGACAGATTTTGATGCAACAGAATTTGATGCGTCAGGATTTGACGTGTCAGAAACTGGCGGTTGAGAAAGTGCAGCCATTGCCGCTGAAGCTAATTTATCAACATTTAATTGATAGATATTGCTCGCGTTTCGGTTACCTTTACGGCGCTTTTCGCTTGATAACCAACCGGCTTTTTCTAAGTTTTTAATAGCGGTACGTACCGTGCTTTCACCCGCACCTATTTGCCGGGCAATTGTCGGTACCGATGGCCAACAAACACCATCATCATTTGAAAAGTCAGCGAGACGGGCCATTATCGCAACAGAGGTTATTTTTAAACCTGCACTTGCGCAGCCATCCCATACATAACTTGATAGTTTTACGCTCATGCTGCTACCTACTTAACTTCTGTGTAATCACGTTGAAATAACCAGAGCGGAACAAAGCACCGATGTGGATAATTGCCCCACATGAAGATGACCCGTTTTTGGTACGGATCCCACTCAATGACTTTAACGACGATGCCGCGCCTATCTCGGAAGTAACGGTTAAGGTTTTTATGTTTGTCATTTGGCATCACCTTTACCCTTGGAATTGAAATCAACGATGACATTTAAATTACCCACAGCCCATTCAACATATCTGCGGTTTACGGGGATCCACTGGTTCTGTACCATAAGCTCATACTGCAAATGAGAACTTCCATCTGAACTCGCTGAACTTCGTAGTTGCACTGGAATGGAATTATTTGATAAGCTACTCATGCTAATTACTCCACACAAAAGTTGTTAGCAACCGACGCCTCGGACCGCATATCTGAGGCGTCAACCTTTTCAGGGCGACAGAATACGCGGTAAACCAATGACGCATGTTCTTGTAGTTTTGCACTAGCCAGATATAACCTTTCTTCAATTTTCTCCCGTTCTGACTCATCAACCTCGCCATCAGCGATAGATTCCTTGATGCATTCGCAGTACTCGCCGATAGCGGACAATGCTTCCATTAAGCGGTTGTTAATATCATCGTTATCGATATCACCAATATCCGGTTGTGGAACAAAAATACCGCCTGATGCTTTAGCAACTGCATTAGCTATAAAGTGATTACCGCTTGCCTGCTGTAGCACCATTGCCCACCCAAACGGGAATAACTGATCACCATCAGTACGCAGCCGATTAAATAGTGATTGGGTTGTTACCCCTGATGGGTTATCAGTATCTTTTTTACCTAACCATTCAGGTGCTTCATCATAGCCACCGGGTAATGATGAGATTGTTTTTCTGATTGCAGCCACCAGCCATGCCGGTTGTTTTTCTGCTTGCCAATTTTGTTTCATCCCACATCTCCTATAAATTTGCTGTGGTTACATGAAAATTACAGTTCTGGTTTAATCTTTCCGTAAATTAACTAGCGACTACTGATTGCGTACCTCGCAAATATGACCAGTCGATATCCGGGCGAAGATCCTCGCAACGAACAGCGCCTAAGGTTGCCTTTTCTATTTCAGGGCATCGTCTTGCAGGTATTTGGCGAGATCCATTGATCCACTGGTTTACCGTTGGAGGCGAAATACCCAGACGTTTAGCCATTTCGGCTTGTCCACCAACGTGGCTACATGCTGTTTTTATTGCGGTTATAGCTCTTGCTTGGTTCATTATTTAGTTACCTCTGACCTATGTTGAAATATAAATGTTAGGCTAAGCCTAACATTAAATCAATAGGAATTGCCTACACAATATAAAGATAAGATAATTAGGCTATGCTTAATGGTAAAGATTTAGGCCGAGCGATAGAGCAGGCAATCAATAAGAAACTGGCATCTAGATCGGTCAAATCAAAGACTGAGATAGCTCGACACTTTAATGTTAAGCTCCCTTCTATTTATGATTGGATAAAAAAGGGTTCAATTTCAAAGGATAAACTCCCTGAATTATGGAGTTACTTTTCCGATGTAGTGGGGCCTGAGCATTGGGGCTTAAAAGAATTACACACCCCGTTAAAGAATGCGGAGCCAAACGGCACACAAAATGAGCAGCAATTTGATGACCTCATTCATGCCTACACTTCTGCCTCTGCGGAAAGAAAAGAAATTATAAACTTCCTTTTGCTGCTAAATAGCACTAGCGAACCATCTTGGGTTAACAGTGATACCAGAGCGTATATTACAACTTTAGAGCGACAAGTCTCTGAATGGTTAAGCAACAAAGAGAATAACGACAAACCCAAAAAACGCCCGGCTTAAATTAATTTGGTCTGATGGCCGTTGGTTAGGCTAGGTAATACCTAAAATCTCATCCATTTGATTATTAACTAAAAAAATAATCATAGTCTAATCACATCAAAAATATTAGGCATAGCCTATTGACTTATGATTAGGCTGTGCCTAGTGTTATTCACATCAGCAATACAGATACTGAATTTTAAATGTGTGGGGTATCGTCGGAAGGAGTATCCCGAGGAAGATCACCAGCGAGCCAAGCCATTACAGACTCAAACTTTGTAAGCTTAGTATCGTCGGTTAATCCCAAGTGAATAGCGGCTCGTTTATGCGCGGGATTGTACAAGGCACCAAAAGCAAATACGTCACTTTGTAGTAGATTGCCTAATTTTTGGTGAATTTCTTCTTCGGTGAGTTTTGGCGCATCATGCATTAACGCTAGGTACTGCTTAGCCCTGTCGTTTGATGCATCAGATTGCTTGCCAAACTGGCAAAAAATTTGAATTGCAGATAGCGCAGAAATAAACGCACCTATGATGAACATGTTAGAGAAAGAGGCCATAACAGAACCACCAAGGATAAATAGTGCGATTGATATAAGTTTATCAATCCTACCTGAGATAACACTTTGCATTTCGTTTAGGTAGTAAGAGCTAGTAATTGTAAAGATTGGGTCTTGGTAGTTCATGGTAATACCTCTTTATTTTTGGGGTGGCTTTGGTGCCGGTGCTGGCTTCCTAGGCACTTGACCATCCGGTTTATGAGCCGGAGCGGGTCTTCTAGGTAGCTGCTTTTCTTCGTAAGTTGACATTAATGTTCACCTTATTTGTTGTATGGGTACATTGATATTAACCTAAATTTTGTTGTATGGGTACAGCAAAACCACAGCCGCCTGATGTGGCTAAATAATCAGGCAACCTTATTAACTGTGTGGAGTGTTTAGTATGGGAATGCTTATTTTAACCCGTCGAGTCGGTGAAACTTTAATGATTGGTGATGATATTAAAGTCACTGTTTTGGGTCTGAATGGTAACCAAGTGCGGATTGGTATTGAAGCCCCAAAAGATGTTGCTGTACATCGTGAAGAAATTTATCAGCGAATCTTAGCTGAAAATAGTATTGCCACTGCTAGTGATTGACCCTTGTAGTTTTTGGCGGTGTTGTGCCGCCCTTTTTCATAATACATAAGGCCACTGACTTTATGTCAGTCCATACTAGGTAATATGTCTTTATATATTGTCAGTGGTCTTATTTATTGTGTGTGGAGTTAATTATATTTGAGGAAAAAACAAATGAAACGTTTTCCAATTACTAGCTGTGTTATTTTTAAAGCTGAATTACCCAGCGCTGACGTTTTAGAAAATCATTTAAAAGAATTACTCTTTGTTGATATTTTAGAGTCACATTCTATTAGCTATGGTTTTATTCCGAATAAAATCACAGGTGAATTAGTTACGCCAATTGAAGGTGGCTATATTATTACTTTTCGTATTGATGAAAAGATACTTCCGAAAGCAGCTATCGCATTTGAAGTAAATAGACGCATTGAGAAATTGAAAGAACAAGGTATCGATGATTTTCTTGAAGCCGAACTAAAGCATATTGCAATAGAAGAAATGTTAAAGGTTGCTTTAACTAAAACAAAAATCATCACTGCCCTGTACCATGTTAAAAAGGGTTTCCTGTTTGTGTCCACAACGCGAAAGCCAGACCACCAAGCACTATTAGGTAGTTTAGTGAAAGCTTGCGGTACTGTAAAAACTGAAACTTTTCACATTGATGATGCAAAGAATGGCATTACAACACGGTTATCTAACCACATTGATAACCAACCACCAGCAGAGTGCTTTGGTCATGACCTTTATCCTGGCAATTTCCTTTTGCTGCAACGTAAGCTTGATAAAAAGCTAGAAACCCTAAAATATGATGCTGAACTTAATTTAATTCGTGAGCAAGTTAAGGATTCAATTGATAGTCATTTTAAAGTTTGTTTAATTGAATTAAGTACCTTTGATATTAGCTTTAAGCTCACAAATGATTTTGACTTTAAAAATATCAAACCATTAGTAGAAATTGACTGTGACGGAGATAGAGTTTTTCGCTATCGACACACAAACGCAGTATTTATGTTTCACATGGTTAATACAATTGAGCTATTGATTGAATTATTAAAATACAAAGAAGAATCAGAGTAACTATTTAACCAACACCAAGGAATTTAATTCTCTTTATTAAGAGACGGACTCTTATTACCTAAATATTGCGTGGAGTATTAATTATGTCGAAAGAACTAACATTAAGTGAATTATTAACTCAACGTTGCGTTGAGTTTGCAAATAGCGAACAGGCCGTAGAAATTATTGATAAAGGTATCACTAAATTATTTACCAGTGTTGTTGATGATGCCTTTCGTTCCTATGGTGATTTCGGTAAGGCTTTTAATAAGGCAATGGAAAGTGCCTTACCAGCGAATATAGAGGATGTAGTTGATTTGAAAAAATACAACACGCTGGTTGCTGAAAAAATGCGTAACTCTTGGGAGGATTCAGGTATTGAGGCTGATTTACAAGAAAAAGTTATCGCTTTAGTAAAAGATTTCACAAGTGACGATGAGTGCCCTAAATACATAAAAGCATCTGATTTGTGGGAGGCATTTATAGAGGATAAAAGCGAGTCAGCAATGGAAAACCAATGGGAGTCACCGCAAGTCTTTATTAATGATGAGTATGATGGGTTTATTCAAGTCGGCATACATCCAGAAGAAAGGTCAACATCAAGATACTCATCTAATTCAGTTAGCGCATATAGCTGTGATTATAGCTTCCATTTAAGTATTCAACGCACAGGGGGTTACCGCAGCGAACCTCTACTGCAGGATGGTAATAATGTTTATGAGTTAATTGGGGGTAAGGTAAATGACAGGATTTTAGGTAAGAAAATAGTTAAAGCATATTCCCGTTTCGACAAATTAGTCTTAGCGCTTTATTACGGTGGGAGTCTCTTGGTGTGGGATGAGTCACCAGAAGGTATTTGTTATAGCAATGGCTGGGATTAATGAGAGGCTGATTATGTCCAATGAAATTAAATTTGATGCAGATATATTGCTCGAATCAGTTAACGCCCATGGTGCTGATGGCCATGTTTACAATGATACAAAAAACGCTTCTTTAATGGCGCTCAAATACATACATCACCAGTAGTTAATATCGATACTTATCTTGCTGATGGTTATATACAAACAGTTAATTCAGTTTACAGAATTATTGTGTAGGGGGTGCATATGTCTATTAAACCTGAATTAGTAGAACGCGACGAAAATGGCTACTGGGCTCATTCTCAAATTCCTGTAAGTGAAGATATTGAATTTTTAAAACAGTGGTTTGATAACAACTGTCTTGAAATTTGCGGTGTCTGTATGGATGGAGATATTGATGAAAGTCACCCAACATTCAAACGCTATTTTATAGATGGTGATTGCGATATCTCAGGGTGGGTACCGAGCAAACCGCAAGGTGATGGTTGGTTTATCGGTGGTATTTTTGAATCAGAAGATGGCCCTGTTTGTTCATGGCTAAGACCAGATGTAGCAAAACTAAAGGCGAAATTCATCAAAGCGCATAAGGAAGCTGAAAAAGCTGCATTTGAATATTTCTGCGCCTGTGATGTTGGTGATGAACGGGTCCAAGCTAGTGAGGTTTATGAGCGCATTAGAACTGCTACACGCATAGGTGGCTGACATGAAGAAAAAAATACAAGTTGCTTGTGATTATCAAGGTTATGACTTCGGCGCTCACTATATTGATAGTCAATGTATTGATGGTTATCTGTGGGATTTGGATGCTTGTGATGGTAGTGGAAATTTATACGAACCAATGGAAACTATTCCATGCCCTAAATGTAACTCAGATGCATGGTTAAAAAATTATCGCTGGTTGTTTATCAATGATGGCGCTAACCATGGCTGTACAGGTTTGCCATTCAACAAAATTGGACGCCTATATATTAACGAGGAAATTAGAGCCAAGCCCGGCGCAGTTAAGAAAATATACCGCTGGTTAAAGCGTGGTTATTACTATGGATTAAAGAATCGCCACTAGCTCGCAGGGATGCAATGAAAAAAACCGCCGACTTAGACGGTATAATTACTACAAGGGAATTAATCATTAAATGAAGCTTACACGTGGCTTCGATAACCAAATTACACTAATACAAACAAATAGATACTTTTATTTGGATAATTCGCAAAAAAAATGCCGCCACGGAGCGGACGGCAAGGGATTGTCTAGATATGTTTATAGTTTCTCTGTGTAAGCAATTTAAGAATAGTTAAGCCATGGAATTTAGCAAGGAAGTAGATAAAAAAAAGCCGACACAGGGAGAATCGGCGAAAGTTGCACAGCTTGTTATTAATCTTTCGGGCTTAAGTGTAGGTGATGATTAAATATTTGCCATGAAAAGTTTTAATCCTAGCGATTAAATGGATGCAATGAAGAGGAATGAATATGAGTAAGCAGATGGTTTTAGTTGCAAGGACAAATAAGGTTGGCTCTGATTCTGAAACTGGTTTAGGAATGACCGAGGCTGAATGGAACCAATTAACTGAATCTGAGCAAGGTGTAATTATTAGCGATGCAATAGAGTCGCTTATTGATTACTGGGTACAACCTGAAGATTAAAGGTGGAGTGATGGATAAATCAAGACAGCAATTTGAAGCGGAAATAAAGTCACTTAGCGACCCGTCAGAATTTGAATTAAAACTTAAACGTGCAAATAACGGATCAAATTACGCTGACCAATATGTAGATTTAATGTGGATTAGTTGGCAAGCATCACGAGAGAGTTTAATTAATAGCTTACCAGAAAGCATTAATTGCCCTACCGCACCAGAATTAATATGGCTACAGGTTGCCCCTGAACCAGAGGAGATAAATAAACCTGTATATCCAGTTAATTTATATAGCGGCGATGTAACTTGGAGTTCGAGCAGGGAGTTCCCAACTGACACCTTATATGTTCGGGCGGATTTTTTATTTCAATCCGTAAAACAATGCTAAAAGTATCAGAACTGAAAGCATGATTATAGCCAAAGCACCAATGAGACAGCTAATGCCTCTAAATAGACAAGATGCCACATCAACCCAGATTGTATTTTTTCTATTACGTCTCATTTTAGCCTCCTTGGCACAAGTTACTAAATTAAATAACTGTAATTTTAATATACACCCCATAGATAAGGACTAGCAATGAAATATAAACACTTAATGGTGAGCATTATCCACCAGCATTTAATTAAACCAGTTAACGACGATATTTAATATTTAAATCTGTATGCGGCAGATGTGGAGATAATTATGTCTAGTGGAAAACTTATGAAAGCTAGCGCATGGGCCAAAAGAGAATTCGAGGATGGTTCAATACCCGATAATAGAACCATAAAACGCTGGGTAACGATTGGTGAAGTGCGAGGAAAGATCGTTGATGGCGCGGCTTGGGTTTATTCTTCAGAAAAGTGGGGTGTTGAGTCTGATATTGCATCATGCGTAAGTGATTTAATAAGGGCTTCATAAAATGAAAGGCAGACCGCGTAAAAGAGAGTTCAGGCATTTGCCTGACTTTCTTTACTATGATAAAGCTGAGAAACAATATCGCTTTACACTAGTTAATGGCGTCAGAAGAAGAATAGGCGCTGATAAAGCTAGGGCAATTGCGATAGCCAGAGAATATAACAATATAATGCGTCCTGAGAGTGCTGTTTCAGTCAAATCATTAATTGTTGATTCTGGCGGCACAAACGGCGAATCTCTGCCATTTTCCGAGCATCTGAATAAATTGTTTGCTCGAATGGTGAATGATGAACAGCCATCGGAAAGCACCCTTAGCGATTGGACTAAAGATCTAGAAAGGGTTAAGGCTTATTTCAATGATATCACACCAATTGAGGTAACACTTGAGCATGTGAACGGGTTCATTAATGAATTTCATGCTGAAGCTTCCGCGAACGTTCAAAATAGAAAAGTTGGCTTTCTAAAGAAAATATTCAGTTATGCAATGGATGAATCATTAATGCTAGATAATCCTGCAGAACGTAAGAAAATGAAACGTGTCGATGGGAAAAAACGCCGCCGCCTATCTTATGATGACTTTCTTAAAATCCGTGCATCAGCTGAACCTTGGTTACGAACAGCTATGGATTTAGCTTTACAGACAACACAAGCTAGACTTGAAGTTTCTCGTATTAAATACAACATCAAAGCCCCAAAAGCTAATACCTGCGGCTGCGTTTGGTTTGATGAAGAAAAAGACGGCATTTATGGCATGATCTACATACATCGCCAAAAAGTTCAGCACAAAGAAGCATCACATGTAGCAATACCTATTGGAAAAAAACTAAAAGAAATAATTGATAACAGTCGTGACAGTGTAGCCAGTCCTTACATCGTGCATAGACTACCAATTCGATTGCCGAATAAAATTAGCAAAGAAGTTAATCACCCTACCCAAGTGGCCCCTGATTATCTTAGTCGTGCTTTTTCATCACTCAGGGATCGTGTTGGTGTTGCTGCTAATTTACCACAAGATGAAAGACCGACGTTTCATGAAATTAGGGCATTGGCTGCATTTATGTTTAAGCAACGCGGGTTTGATCCTCAGGCACGTATGGCCCACAGTGATGCTGAATCAACAAAAATTTATACCGAAAATCATGTTGATTGGATTGAAGTGCCACACTGTGAAATAGCTTAAATAGCCGGGTAAAAGTCGACTTAACTAATTGATGTATATAATGCAAGTTTTGCATATTAAGCACTGTTTGCATGAACAGTCGATGGGTTTATTTTCCTTTCAAATCAATGGTGTTTATAGTTTGCTATCGGGGTCATGGGGTGTCGGGGGTCGTAGGTTCAAATCCTATCATGCCGACCAAAATTCCTTAGAGAAACCAACCTGTTAGGGTTGGTTTTTTATTGATGGGGTTGGGGGTGGGTAAAAGTCGGGTAAAAGTCCGACATGGTTACACTGACTTCCCCCTCTTTTTCTTAGGATTTATCATCCAGTGACTGACTTTCCGCAGCTTCCTGCTCCACCCTTTCCGCTTCCTCTGCTGCACGTTTAGCTTCTTCTTGCGCTAATCGCTCTGCTTCTAGCTTAGCGAGTCCCTCTGCTCCCGCTTATTTTTGATTGTAGAGTGAGTTGGATGGCATGTTTACACGAACATCAACCCAGCGCCCCGTAGAAGTATCACAGGGCTTCCCTTGGGAGTATCTTTTGAATTATCCACAAAATTAATTTGTTTCATTGAATTAAAGTTTCTTTTACCGATGCACTTTTTGTTACATCGATTAAAACTTAAGCGACTCTTTTGACAACATCAAAACTTATTGGATTTCTATCTTTTGATGCATGCTGCATAACTTCACCGTAAAGAATAAAGCCACCAGTGATGAACTGATGGCTATGATGATTTAACTTATGTATATTAATACATATCGAGTTATCAATACCCAAAGGATAGAAATGAACTCAATTGCTGGCCTATATTTTATTCAATTTGTACTGATTATTTCAGTTCTAGTCCACAAGTTTAATATCTAAGCTACGCAATAAATCTAGAGCATCGAGGCGGGAAAACTTCGCTTGAGTTAATTTATTTTGTCGAACATCAATCGTAAAAGAGTGTGTCCCGGTGAAATCGACTGATGTTAAGTTTGTCTGCATAAATAAACTGTTAGATAAATCAGAATCCGTTATTACTGATTTATTTAATTCCGCATTTCTAAAATCAACATCGTGTAAACGACAATCATCAATGTATGTTTCATGGAGTTTAAGTGCAAAAAAATTACTGCTATTTAATATACAACTTTTAAAACTCAACTAAGAATAAAAATCAAAACGTGGCCAATACCCTTTTGTCCAATCGATTCCAACTAATTTACATCCTATAAACTCACAATTCGAAAAACGGGAGTTAGGTATGTTAATTAAGCTTAAATTACATTTTGTGAGTGTACTTTCAACAAATCGACAACTCGCAAAATGGCTATTTGTAAATTTTGCTCATAGCTTCATTGAACTGCTTATGGTAAATCGCCAGTATCGTCGGCAAGGCCTTGGCCTCACTTTAATTAATAAACTAAAAATGCAGAGTAAATCCCAAAAGATTTTTACTTCTACAAATCAATCGAATACAGCCACTCAACACCTCTTAATAAAAGCTGGCTTTATTCCTAGTGGCTACATTGAAAATTTAGATGATAATGATCCCGAACTTATCTATTGCTATATACCTGAGTAAAACCATCTACATAATGAACTATAATAGCGTTTTATTCATCACAACCGTTTGTAATATATGATTAAATTGCTGATACACTTCTTGAGCTATCACTTCTGGATAGCTTAATACGCTAAGCTTATGTGGCTTATTTTTTGGGTAATAACTTGGGTGTGCGTGAGCATATTCGTTTTGCTGAAAACCGCAATGTTGATAAAAAGACCAACGTTTTTGACTCACATCATCAATAATAGGATCGATTTCTAGGATCACTTTGCCTACGTCATGACAAAACTGCTTTAATACCCTTTGCCCATAACCTTGCCCTCTTAATACAGGGGAAATAGCAAAGTGTTCAATGTAATAATAATCTTCGATTTTCCAACACCCAATAAAACCAATGAAAATATCATTTTCTTTGAAATTGAGTAAATAATAGTCACCATGATTTAATATTGCATCTCTTCCTTGATAGCTTCTTTGTTCATACAATGGAAAAGCAGTATCATACAACTGGTTAATCATTGCTATCGCTTGGCTATCTTCACTTGAAACTCTTAAAGCATATAACATTTAATCGTAACTCACCTTCATAGAATATACTTTCTAGGATACCTATTTTAATTTTTCTGACAATTATTTTATCAAGCATCTATAATATTAACCTACTGTTTTAACTTGATATTATTTTTTCACTCTATTCACTGCTAAAAATATTTATGCCTCTATATTGACTTTTTTGCCTAATAGTTCTAAAAATACTGTATATTAATACAGTCTTTGTTAGAGGCTATCATGTTACGTATCGAAGTTTTATTTGATAAGAACGCTCCACAAAAACCGAGTTCAGTTGTTTTGCAAGCACTTGAAACTGAGATTTTACGCAAACTTCAAAACCAATATCCAGATATGGTAACGCGGGTTGGGTTTAGCTCACAACAACGCGTTAATATCTCAGGAACAAAAATAGCGGAGGATAAAACTCGTATTGAAGAAATACTGGAAGAAATATGGATGGATGATGGTTGGATCCCAGAAGAAACAACAGTGGATTAACCAAATACTTAAAGGAATGTTTCCTTATAGTGTAACATTCCTTTTTCTGCACCTAAAATTAGAAATTAAAACAGACACTTGACTCACCACCTCATATCTAAATTTTACTCCCTGTTAATCAGCCAATTTTATGTCGAAGAAAGGCTTTAATCTCTTTCACTGGATTCAACTTTTTATTTTTTGCATTAGTTGCTCTAACCTGAGAAATACAGTTATTAACATCCACACAAGTAGGGATTTCATTCAACGTTATTGTTGATAAACTAACTATCGGCCTATTATTGAAATCTTTTCCAATAAAAATCAAAGCAAGTGCGATTGCTACTATAAATAATGGCACCTCATAGAATGCTTGTTTCATTATCAATGCTCTTATTGTTTGAGTGATGGACTCATAATAAACAGTCTATTTTTTTGTACCTTAAAAAAGGGTTAAACCAACCTTAAGATATGCTTAAATCCGCTTCAAACTTGAATTGTTCGTATTGTCTGACGCTCATTGCCTGCTTATACTTGTTAGTAGAGGTGATGATATGAATATCCTATTAGTCGAAGATGATCTTCAATTGGGAAAAGCGCTATGCCGTGGGTTAGAACTTGCAGGTTTTAACCCTTGTTGGGTCAGGCTACTTGCTGATGCAAAATTACAACTCGCATCTCGCAATTTTGATTTAATGCTTTTAGATTTAGGCTTACCTGATGGCGATGGTCATGATGAACTGATTACTTGGCGTAATATGGGAGAAACGATCCCAATAATAATTCTCACGGCAAGAAATCAAATGGATAACTTAGTTTCTAGCTTAGATTCAGGTGCTGATGACTTTTTAACAAAACCATTTGCTATGCCTGAGCTTATTTCTCGAGTAAAAGCCGTTAGTCGCCGTATGGCAGGTTTCTCATCTGAAATATGGCAATTGGGTAACCTACAATTAAATCCTCTTAATCACCAAGTCACCCTTAATGAGCAATTGTTGCTGCTCTCTGGGAAAGAATATCTATTGCTCTACGAACTAATAAAAAATGCAGATAATGTTGTCAGAAAAACGGATTTAGAGCAGCGCCTATTCGGATTAGATGATGTGGAAAGTAACTCTTTAGAGGTTCACATTCATAATTTACGCCGAAAGATAGGTAAAGACCGCATAATTACTATCCGCGGTATTGGTTATTTATTAAAAAAAGAAGTGCCGATAAGTGAAAGTTAAATCATTTTTTATTTATACCTTTGGGCTACAAATTAGCTCAGTTATTTTCCTTTGGTTATTATTAGTTGGCTGGCTACAGTTTTTTTATTGGCCCTCAATTCATGATGAGCTAAATGAACAACAAAGTGTCATCACCCAAGGGTTTGCTAAGACACTTGATGTGGTTGCTGATAAGCCAGAATATTTCAATAAAATAGCTGATAACCTACAAGAACTTTATTCTGCTGCGATGGAAAGTGGCGATGACATTAGTTATCGGCCTTTTATGGTTGTTAGAGATAAACAAGGGAATGTCTATTACCGAAACAGTGACAAATTACATATTCCATCGCTTAAATCTGTCTCTGAGCTCGCAGCATTACATAAAGACTGGCATTTTACTTCTGCATGGAATGATCAAGAAACTTTCGAAGTTGTTATTGCAGAGTCTTATAGTGACCGTAAATCCTTATTAGGTAACCCTGCCGAAGGCACAGCCATTCCTCTCGCGTTTATTTTGGGTATTATGTTGTTAGCAATATTAATTACCGCTTATTTTAGTCTGCGGCCTTTAAGACAATCTGCAAAACTCATCTCTAGCCGTCAGCCAGGTAATTTAACTCCAATAGAAACGAAGGAACAATATAAAGAAATTCGCCCTATTATTGATGCAATAAATAGCCTCATGTCTCGTGTTGATGCTGCAAATCAACGTGAAAAGCGCTTTATGGCAGATGCCGCACATGAATTAAGGACCCCCATAGCGGCTGTTATTGCTCAATTACATTTATTGATGCAAATTGATAATCCGAAAGAGAAAGAAGAAATTATTAATGATATGCAAGAGACGTTAAATCGCGCAGCCTCTTTATCGCATCAATTAATTGACCTAGCACGCTTAGAAACTGAAGACTTTTTATTAAATAAAGAGCTAATTGACCTGCCCGTATTAATCAGCCATTTAATATCCTCACACATACCTTACGCTATTAATAAAAATATTGATGTTGAACTACAAAGCCCAAAATCTTTTTATATCCTCACCGATAAACTCGCATTGAGTAATATTTTTACTAATTTGATTGAAAATGCGATTAAATACTGCCCAGAAGAAGGGAAAATAAAAGTCGTTTTAAAAGATCTTACCCCATTTGGTGGGACTATTTCTGTTCAAGATAATGGCCGAGGAATTCCAGAAGAGAGCCGCCAACTTATATTTTCTCGTTTTTATCGCGTTCCAGGAACGATGGAAACCGGAAGTGGTTTAGGTTTATCTATCGCTCAAAATTTAGCCCATAAAATTGGTGCTGTAATTAGAGTTACTGATGGATTAGACAATCAAGGTATCGGCTTTATTATTGACTTACCCTAAATCTAATTATGTTATTGAGTTAACAGCATTTGCTATTTTTTCTAGATAGAATACGCCTTTTATACGTTAATATACTTACACCTAAAAGAGGCAATAATGTCCAAGGCATTAGTAATTATTGATCTCATTGAAGAGATAATTGGTAAAAATGGCTTATCTAATTCGAGTTACCAGCAAACTTGCTCACGTAAAATCGTTGAGAAAGCTAATCAAGCAGCACAATATGCAAGAAACCATCATATTCCAGTGATTTGGGTTAAGGTTGGCTTTTCAGATAATTATCACGATGTTCCTGCTGGCTCCCCTATGTTTCAGCAAGCTAAAAAACTTGGAGCCTTAAAACTAAGTGGCACTGGGTGTAATTGGGCCCATGACCTTGAGGTAGCATTTCGTGATCCGGTAATGATTAAAAAAGGGGTTTCTGCATTTGCAGGAAACCATTTCCATAAATGGCTTACCGATAATGATATTACCGAGTTATTTATTGGCGGAGTTAGTACCGTAAAAGCAATTCAAAGTACTGCACGACAAGCCCATGATTTAGGATATACTGTCACAGTACTCGAGGATTTATGTGCGGCCCCAACGCTAGAACTCCATCAGCAAAGTCTTCAGGCACTAGAAGGCATGGTAACGATTTCTTCAGTTACAGAATTTATGCAATTAAAATAACATTTATATTTCTCATGTGATTATTTCAATTTTTGCAAGTATATCTCCCGTAGCCGGATAGCTAGTTTCCCCGGCTTACCTTCCCCAATTAATTGGTTATTCACCATAATAACTGGCCAAACTAATGTTGTTGCAGAAGTAATAAAGACTTCTTTTGCTTCTAACATTTCATCAATACTAAATGGCTTTTCAACAATGTCTATTTCTTGTTCCCGAGCAAGTTGTAAAATTGCTTGACGAGTAATGCCTGGTAATATTTCATTATTTAACCCTCGTGTTTGTATTTGGTTCTGATGGTTAATAATAAAACAATTACTGGAACTTCCCTCAGTGACATAGCCATTTTTAACAAATATAGCGTCGTCTGCACCTTGCTGTTTAGCGTATTCTTTTGCCATGGAAGCTGCTAATAAAGCAACTGTTTTAATATCACAACGCTGCCAACGAATATCATCTACAGTTACGACTTTTATTCCATATTTTGATTTCTCATTTTCAACAATCTTCGTCTTTTGTGCAAATAAGACTAATGTTGGCTTCGTTTGATTATCAGGATATAAAAAACTGCGTTGTTTCGCATTGCCACGTGTCAATTGTAGATATACAAGCCCTTCTTCTATATTATTCTGCTGAACTAATTGAAGATGAATTTGTTTTAATTCTGCTAAATCGTAGGGAAATGATAACTGTAATTCAGCACAAGAACGCTGCAAACGAGCCATATGATGTTCAAAGTCAACTAACTTACCGTTAATTATTGCAGTCACTTCATACACAGCATCCGCAAATAAAAACCCACGGTCAAAAACAGATACTGACGCTTCTTCTTCAGGTAAAAACTGGCCGTTTACATAAGCAATCATGAGCTATATTCCTTTATCAATCAAATCATTACCTAATCTCTTATTAACCATACACCATATTACAAAAATTACCTTTCAATTCTTCACATTTTTTATCTCTATTTGCAGATTCAGGCCCTCTTGTAAGAACCGCGACTAACAAGAAAACAAGCTGTAGCACAGCGACTAAAATATAGTTTAAAATTTAAAATTATTTTTAATATTAACTTGACATTAACATGTGAATAGCTAGAATGCTCTCACGTGATCTGGATCACATTTTAATTTGGAGTTCTCGATGAACAGCATCAAAGAATTTATCAGCAGTGTGCAAGAAGTTGTTGAATTACTATCTAAACGTTTTATGTAAGCAAGTTAATTATCTTTTAGTTAATCAAACCTTTAGTTACCTCATCATTAGCGTTAATTGCATTTATTTTGCACAACGACCTTGAAATCAAGGTCGTTTTTTTTATTCAAAAACATTCTCAATAATTTCAGCGACAATAGCTGTACCTAACGCAACCAAGATAAGGTCTCGGCCACTCATTTTCCATTCATAACCGACATAAACAGGTAATTGTGCTAAAAATGCTGAGGGTAACGTTTTTTTTGCAATACCTGGAGGAAGTGGTTTTCCCCTGCTAACTTGTTTTGCAATACCTGGAGGCAAGCCACGATATCCTGTCAATCCATATTCAATGGCCAAAGGCCTTACATTGCCAAAGCTCACATTAAAACTAACATTTGCTTCCCGATGCTTATCGTAATACTTACTTGATTTGACATGCTTTGCCTCTTGATTATTATTTCCTTTATTTGAGTTATCTTTGTTCTGCTTCCCTTTATTTCCATGAACTTGTTGATGTCCTTTGTCGTTTCCTTGGCCTTGATTGCCATTGGGGGATGAATTAGCAAGCAATGAGGTAAAAGCAATAATGGGCAATAAGATATACTGCAAAAGAACAGAACAAATCGGCCTTTTAAATCGGTTCATAATAAATTCCTGCAAAGTTAATATAACATTAGGACATTTTGTAGAACATTATGCTTAGTTATAAAGACTCACAATCAGAAAATACTTATCACACGTAATGTTATGTAAATGTTACTTAATCACTCAAATTAGTGAGCGCGCTCCTTTATAATAGCTCTTATTGCCATTAATATTATTTCCATATATTAGACAATACTTAGAACTAGTAATAAGAATTAAGACGGAATTTAATGTTGCTCCCCATGAATTTTCGTTGTAAATATGATAAGGTCATTCAGCCTATGATATTTTTATAAACAATTGTTCCTAACACTCTAAAGAAGGAGAAACCATGCAGCAGCAACTGCTAGACTGGGTACGTCAATTCAACCAAGATTACGCTGACCTTGCCTCTTTACTTATGGTGCTCGGTTTAATCCTTATCGTCGCCTGCGTATTACACTTAATTCTACATAAAATATTTCTTCCACAACTCGAAAAACGTGGGCAAAAAAATGCAGGAACTTGGGTACATTTAATCACTCAACATAATCTTTTTAATCGCTTCGCATTCGTGATCCAAGGTGTTGTAGTCAATATCCAAGCAACGCTATGGTTACATTCAGGCTCGACTGCCCAAGCCGTTTTAAAGGTTGGCTCACAGGCATGGTGCCTATTATTTGGCTTACTCACCCTTTATTCCGTTCTTGATATTATACTTGGTGTACTTCAACGTGCGGCCAAAACCGCGCATTTACCTCTTAGAGGAATATTTCAAAGTCTTAAACTGATTGCCACAATTCTAATTGGCATCATGATTATTGCACTATTAATAGGTAAATCGCCTCTGATTATTCTCAGCGGTCTTGGTGCAATGACAGCGGTCATGATGCTAGTGTTCAAAGACCCTATTATGGGGTTAGTTGCTGGGATACAACTTTCAGCCAACAACATGGTTAACATTGGCGATTGGTTAGAAATGCCTAAATACGGTGCTGATGGCGCTGTGGTTGATATTGGTTTAACTACGGTAAAAGTGCGTAACTGGGACAACACCGTTACGACCATTCCGACTTATGCGCTTATTTCTGATTCATTCAAAAACTGGAAAGGAATGACAGAATCAGGTGGACGCAGAATAAAGCGTAGTGTCCGCTTAGATGCCAGCAGTGTGCATTTTTTAACTTCTGAAGAAATCGCACAATGTATTAAGGCAAATTTACTTGAGCCCTACATCGAACAGAAAATATCTGAGATCCAAGTCTTTAATTCTAGCCTACCGGATGACAAAGCGGTTCCTTTGAATCAGCGTCGTTTGACAAATATAGGGACCTTCCGAGCTTATATTGAAGCTTATTTAAAATCACACCCTAATATTCACAAAAATATGACGATTATGGTCAGACAGCTAGAATCTGACTCAAATGGTATTCCAATCGAAATATATGCATTTACGAATACAACCGTGTGGGTGGAGTATGAAAGAATACAATCTGACATTTTTGACCATATCTTTTCCATCCTTCCGCAATTTAATCTGATGGTACATCAATCACCTACCGGAAATGATGTTAGAATGATAGGCCATTTCCCAGAAAAATAACTAATACTAAGTGATTAGTTAAATTTCCTTATCCATCTACATCTAAAGTAGTATCGAAAGAGGGAGATATCCCTCTTTACGCTTACTTTTCCATCCAGCGTTATATAAAGAATAACATTTCGATAGTTAACAAAAACAAAACTGATCGATGCTCTAACAAACAAAAAACCCTTATAAATTAAATAAATACATTTCCTTTATCGTGGATAACATTGATGTAAGTCATGTAACTCTACAGGATCTTTTTTTAACATATAAAACAAGATAGTAATGTTGTTATTTACATATAGGCAATGTCAATGCATAAAAATAAAATAAATACTCAATTTGGAAAACTGAGCAGGAGGGAGTTTATACAAACCTCTGCAACCGTTGCGGGTGTCGCTGCTGTTGCTGGCTCAATCACTCTACCTTTTGCTGTACAAGCAAAAACACCAGCAATCATGCCTGACGAAGTCAGCGAAAAAATTAGCTATAGCGCATGCTTAGTAAACTGTGGCAGCCGCTGCCCATTAAAAGTTCATGTGAAAGATGGTGTTATCAGCCGTATTTCCAATGAAACGATGTATGACGACTCAACGTTAGGCGAACACCAAATTCGTCCATGTTTACGTGGCCGTTCAGTGCGTTGGAAAACCTACAATCCAGACCGTTTAAAATACCCAATGGTTCGTGTTGGTAAACGTGGTGAAGGTAAGTTTAAAAAGATTTCATGGGATGAAGCAACAACCATTATCGCTGAAAAATTAAAGTATACGATTGATAAATATGGAAGTGATGCCATTTATTATCAGTATGGCTCTGGGTCAACGGGTGCTAACTTACACGGCCGTGCAGCTTGTAAACGTTTATAAGCTTAACTGGTGGTTTCTTGGGTGACTATGGTACATATTCATATGCTCAATTAATGGAAATCACACCTTATGTCTATGGTAGCGTAGAAGAATCCTATTTATCTGAAATCCAAAACTCTGACTTAGTTGTCATGTTTGGCCACAACCTTGCAGAAACGCGCATGTCTGGCGGCGGTCAATTCTACGAGACCCTCAATGCGTTAGATAAAAGCAAGGCAAAAGTGATTATCATTGACCCGCGTCGCACTGATAGCGTCACAACGCTTGGCGCTGAATGGATACCAATTTACCCCGGTACTGACGCTGCATTAGTTGCTGCTCTCGGTTATGTCATGATCGAAGAAGGCCTGACTGACGAAGAATTCCTGAACAACTATTGTGTTGGTTGGGATGAGTCTACCTTACCTGCTTCTGCACCACGCAATGCATCATATAAAGATTATATTTTAGGTAATGGGCCTGATGGCATCGCAAAAACCCCAGAGTGGGCGAGTAAATTAACGGGGATCTCCGTCGCACGCATTAAGCAACTTGCACGTGAAATTGGTAATGCCAATAGAGCATGGATCTCACAAGGCTGGGGCTTGCAACGTACCGAAAATGGTGAGCAAGCTTGTCGTTCAATCATGATGCTACCGTTAATGTCTGGGAACATTGGTCGTGCAGGAACGAACACCGGCCTGTGGGGTAATAGCTATGCTTATCCTGTTGCGGGATTTGCTTTACCTAACCCAGTCAAAGCCCTGATCCCAACTTATATGTGGTCAGAAGCTATTGTTCGTGGGAAAGAATTAACCGCAGAGAACGGTGGTATTAAAGGTGTCGATAAACTCAATAACGACATCAAATTTATGTGGTGTTACTCCAGTAATGTCATTGGTAACCAACATGGTGATTTAAACAAAACCCATGAAATACTTGCTGATGAGTCAAAATGTGAGTTCATTTTGGTGTGGGATAACCATGATACTCCATCCGCAAAATATGCAGATTTATTGTTACCGGATGTCACTACCGTTGAAACCAATGATTTAATCAATAACTCCTATGCAAGTGGTGCATACCACTATTTAGTTCGCCTACAAAATGCCATTGAGCCACTGTGGGAAAACCGCCCTAACTATGATGTATTAGCAGAAGTTGCTGAGAAAATGGGGGTAAAAGAACAATTCACAGAAGGCCGTACCTACGCCGAATGGATTGAGTTCTGTTATAACAAAACACGTGAAAAAATGCCTCATTTACCTGAATTCAGCGAAACTGACGGTGCGGGTATTATCGACCGTAAGTTCTTGAACAGTTCAGAAAATATTGCATTGAAGAAATTCCGTGATGACCCAATCAATAACCCATTGAAAACGCCGTCAGGTAAAGTGGAAATCTATTCGGAACAACTGGCTGAGCGTGTTAAAAATTGGGAGTTACCAGAAGGCCAACGTATCCCTGCCCTTCCTGAATATTGCGTCAATAAAGAAGGCGTTGAAGCCCAAGCAAGCCAACAGAAGCATCCGCTATTAATGACGGGCTTTCATGATAAAGGCCATGTGCATTCATCTTATTACAATGTTGCCATGCTCCGTGAAGCCATTCCGCATCAATTTTGGCTCAACCCAATTGATGCCCAGCAACGCGGCTTGAACAATGGTGACATGGCTGAAATATTTAATGATCGTGGCCGTATTCAAATTAAAGTGAAAGTGACAGAGCGTGTATTACCTGGTGTTATCGCTGTTCCACAAGGTGCATGGCGTACTCTCAATGAAGATGGGCTGGATATTGGTGGTTGTATCAACACACTGACCTCTCATGTTCCTTCGCCATTGGCTAAAGGTACCCCACAACATACTAACCTTGTTGAAGTTAAACGCGCTTAAGGAGTTAAATGATGAAACAATATGGCTTTTACTTTGACTCCACAAAATGCACTGGCTGTAAAACGTGTCAAGTCAGTTGTAAGGATGAAAAAGATTTAGATTTAGGTCCAAAATTCCGTCGTGTCTACGAGTTTGGTGGCGGAAGTTGGCAGAAGCAAGATGGTATATGGCAGCAAAACGTCTTTAATTACTATCTTTCGATTTCATGTAACCATTGCTCAAACCCGACTTGTGTCGCAGGTTGCCCAACCGGTGCAATGCACAAACGTGAAGAGGATGGTTTAGTCGTAGTTGACCAATCTATTTGTGTGGGTTGCCGTTACTGTGAACTACGTTGCCCATATGGCGCACCACAGTTTGATGAGAAGAAAAAACTCATGACTAAATGTGACGGCTGTTATGAACGCGTCGCAAAAGGAATGAAACCAGTTTGTGTTGAATCTTGCCCGCAGCGTGCTTTAGATTTTGATGATATTAATGTTCTTCGTGAGTTACACGGGACAGAGTGTGGTATTGCGCCAATGCCAGACCCAAGCCTGACAAACCCAAATATTGTCATCAAGCCACATAAAGATGCGAAGCCATTTGGCGATAAAAGTGGCGAATTAAAAAACCCTGCGGAGGTGTAAGATGCATGAATTACCACTCGTTTTTTTCACCGTCTTAGGACAGTCAGCTGCTGGGCTTTTTTTACTCGCTTATATCAGCCGTAAAATGGGGTCTATTGACGATAAACAGCTAAAAACTGCCAATATCGTTGCCTTTATTATTATGATAATTGGTTTGGGTATCGGTGGGTTACACGTTGGTCAACCACTACGCTTCTTCAATATGCTACTGGGTGTAGGCCGTTCGCCAATGAGTAATGAAGCGTTCTTAAGTGGCGTATTTGTTGGATGCGCTGCGGCAACGTTATTTTTCACTCTGTTTTTCAAGCATACGTTATTGCGTGAACTGGCAAATATTGCCGCAGTAGTGTCAGGGCTCGCATTTGTTTGGTCAATACCTCAAGTGTACAACATCGCCACTATTGCTAACTGGGACACCGGTTATACCACACTGCAAATGTGGATGACGATGTTAGTCGGTGGTGGTGCGCTCGCTATTGCAATTGGTGCGCGTGGCTTAGGTATTGCTTCGTTCTTAATTGGTACTTTCGCTATTTTTGCAAGCCGTGCTGGTTACCAAGCGTTTTTAGCCGAAACCGGCCCCGCTCTTAGCGGTGAGCAAACAGGCTTCTGGGGCTTCCAAGTTGTCGTCTTAGCCATTGCTTTAGCTGCATTTGTTGGTATGACGTTAAAGCAACGCGTACCAAGAGCAACATTAGCAACGTGTGCGGCAGCTGTTTTATTAGCTGAACTTGCAGGCCGTATCGCATTCTATAACTTGTGGCAGATAACCATGTAAGGCATTGTTTTTACTATGTTATAATTTATTATTAAAGAACCCCGTTTGGGGTTCTTTGTTTAGTAATCCCACATCATCCTGCATCGATACAGTGACAGGAAATCAGATAATGATGTCATACTTTAACGCGAAATAAGACGGATAAAATAATATGATTGATACGACAATGATCCGCATCCTTGGTGCGTTTTTCTACTACCCTCCGCAATCGGACACGTTACGAAACGTCTACCCTGTTTTGGGTGAAATCCCACAGTTACACTCATGGGAAAATCCAGAGCAAATTCAGGCGATTTGTACTTCGTTGTCACAAACACAACCTGATGATATCTCGTATGATTATTCTATCTTATTCGAAGGACAAGGTAGTATGCCAGCGCCTCCATGGGGGTCTGTATATCTGGAACATGACAATTCTGTTATGGGAGAATCAACAGCGGCTTATCGCCATTTTTTGCAAACCAAAGGGTTAGTGACTGACACCGGACTTCGTGAGCCTGAAGACCAATTTGGCTTAATGATGATGGCTGTTTCTGCTTTAGCGGAACAAGAGGACGACAGCGCCATTATAACGCTATTTGAACAACATTTATTACCTTGGGCATATCGCTATTTAGAACTGGTGCAGGAAAGTAAAACTGAGACAGACTTTTACCCTAACCTTGCACAGATCACTGAAATTTACCTCAAATCACTACAGTTAGAATTAGCATTATCGCCAATCCATGCTGAGTTATTTCGTTAAATGAAAAGCGAAACCAAATGGGCTTATTAAACAAGATATGGGCTCATTTGGTTTTAACCTAAAAAGAAGAATTTGGCTCTTGTAAAAATGCAATTTCTTCTTGTGTAGATGGCCGACCTAAAATTTCATTACGGTGCGGATAGCGACCAAATTTGTCAATAATCGCTTTATGTCGCATTTCATAATCTAAAGTACCGTCATCACCCAGCATGCGAAAGAGTTCAACGGCCTGTAAATGAATAAAACTGGATTCAGAATGCATAAATGGCATTAAAACAAACTTGCGCTGTGATAACGTCAGGAGGTTATAATCATGTTGCTTAATCGCCTCTTGCGCTAGTGCTAAAGCCATCCCATCTTGAGCAAAAGACTTTGGCGTATCACGCCATAGGTTACGTGAAAACTGGTCTAGAACAATAATTTCCGCTAAACGGCCTCGAATAGATGCCCGCCAATACGCTAATTCACCCTTAGCTGCGCGTTCACAAACATGAGCAAATCGTTGTGCTATCGTCAAATCAAATTTAGCATTTTTTTCAAACCATTGTTTTGGTGTCGATTCCTCAAACCAAAATGAAAGTACTTCTTCCATGGAAGTCATGATTTATTCCTATCAGTTTTCTTATTAGAGGTTGTCATAATCCTAGTTAAAAATAGTCTTAATTGACAGGCTTGAGCTCTAACATCGGTTATTTGTAGATAATTATTTTATTTTTTTGCGATCTGACACCAAAAAACACTCGATATCGACAGGGTTATTTTAATAATATACAGCGTTATTTATTATTAAATCATTTAATTTCTACTTATAATAATTCGCAACTTTTTAATTCATAAAGATTTGCTTTTTAGTGTGAATAAGAGAATTCATTATGTCTAAATACATACATTTGGTTAACTCAATGTTAGAATTTAACTTATAATGTGTGTGAATTAGAGAGCTACTTACAGTCATCACTTTTCAGCGGTTCATATTGGTTCTTATTAAGGAAGGCAATGTAAATGGCAGGACATATGGTACTCATTGGGTGGGCATTATGGGTGAGTCCTTGTGGCTCAGATTCATGTGATGCGTTACCTGTGACTGAAACTATTTTCACACAAGAACAATGTATTAGCCGAAAAGACTACCTAGAATCAAAACGGCCAAATCTCTATTTTCTATGTGGTGAAGTCTACCGCGATAGCAATGAAATGACCGCTGAAGAAAAACATGCCATTCCTGCGCCTCATCTTCCTCTAAGAACATTGCCTGAACGACTTTCTCGTTAGTTTGAGCTAATTCCTTTAGCTCAAACTTAAGCCAACCAAACTAAACAATTTCAGCTATTGGGCTCTCTGCTTCAACAAAATCCCCTTTAATCGCACAGTGTTTCAACGTTCCTGCTCGGTGTGCAACAATTTGAACTTCCATTTTCATCGCCTCCATGACACCGATTATATCCCCTTCAGAAACATTATTTCCGTGAGGGATCAGCCAGTTAAATAATAGCCCAGAGATAGGTGCATTGACCGCATCTGGGTTATGAATTATTTGAGGAGCTGAATGGGTTGCAGCTGAACTATTGACTGAAAAGCCAGAAAACAGTTGTGTAGGTAAACCCAATTCGCAACGCTTTCCATCGATTTCAATGAAAGTGCGTGTCATTTCAGCAGGCGATAGTGGAATTTGCCGTTTTGCGGGTGGAATTTCCACATTAAATTCGGTCTCTATCCAACGCGTATGAACGCTAAAATTATCACAAAAATCAGTTTGTTCCATTACCGCTCTGTGGAATGGTAATACGGATGCAACGCCTTCAATATTAAATTCAGCCAAAGCACGACGTGCACGCAAAATGGCTTGCTCTCGTGTACTACCCACAACAATTAATTTCGCCATTAACGAATCAAAGGTACCCGGTATTGTTGTTCCCGCTGTTACACCACTATCGACACGAACCCCCGGCCCCGTTGGTGCATCAAAAACCGTAATAGTGCCTGGTGTCGGTAAAAAACCGTTTCCAGCATCTTCTGCATTAATACGAAATTCAAATGCATGCCCCCGAGGAGTCGGCATCTCATTAATACTTAAAGGTAAACCTTCTGCAATTCGCAATTGCTCAATCACTAAGTCAATACCTGCGGTTTCCTCTGTGACTGGGTGCTCAACTTGTAAGCGCGTATTCACTTCTAGAAATGACAACGTGCCATCTTGGCTTAACAAAAATTCAACGGTTCCGGCTCCCACATAGCCCGCTTTGCGGCAAATATCCGTTGAAGCTTGAATGATTTGCTGCTGTTGACTCTGAGATAAAAAAGGGGCTGGCGACTCTTCAACCAGTTTTTGATTACGCCGTTGTAGTGAGCAGTCACGAGTCCCCACCACCAGCACGTTACCATGCGTATCCGCAATAACTTGGGCTTCAATGTGCCGAGGGTTATGTAAAAATTGTTCAATAAAACATTCACCCCGGCCAAATGCAGCGGTCGCTTCGCGTACTGCTGAGTGATAAAGTTCTTCAACTTCATGGAGTTGCCAAGCTACTTTTAGCCCTCGGCCACCACCACCAAATGCCGCTTTAATAGCAATAGGTAAGCCGTGTTGATGAGCAAATTCAAGGACTTCCTGTGCACTATTCACAGGGTCTTTTGTGCCAACCACTAGCGGTGCACCGACTTGCATTGCAATATGGCGAGCTTGAACCTTATCGCCTAGTATATCAATGCTGTTTGCGCTCGGCCCAATCCAGATTAACCCTGCGGCTTCAACTGCACGCGCAAATTCAGCCCGTTCAGATAAAAAACCATACCCTGGATGCACCATGGTTGAACCTGACTGCTGAGCGATACTAATCAACTTTTCAATATTTAAATAACTTTCTGCTGGCGAGTTTCCCCCAAGCCCGTAGGCTTCATCAGCCATTGTGACGTGGAGAGCGTCAATATCGCTGTCCGCATAAACCGCAACAGACTGGAAACCATAATCACGACATGCACGGATAATACGAACTGCAATTTCGCCTCGATTAGCAATCAATACTTTATGTTTTTTGTTGTTATTCATTTTCATAAGCACAATGGCTCCCTTGTAGTACTTTAAATTCACCGAGTGGATTAAAACGTATTTTGGCATTCACAGGAATTTGCCCTGCTAAATCCAAATGATATTCACATACCGCGCCAATAACGGGATAACCGCCTGTTAAAGGGTGATCATTGAGAAACAAAACCGGCTGGCCATTTGCGGGGACTTGAATAGCGCCAATGCAAGTTCCTTCGCTCGGTAGCTCCTGTAATTGTTCGCGCTCTAACGGTTTTTCACTAAATAGCCGCAAACCTATTCGGTTTGATGACGCTGTTACTTGCCATAATTGGCTCGTTAGTTGTTCAACTGCTTGTTTTGTAAACCAATCCGCTCGGGGTCCTAATACAACATCCAAAACCACCACATCGTTTTCTGTTGGGTAATCAAAAGCAGGCGCCTCATATAATGAAACGGCTAATGGAGATGAATTACTGTTAACCGTGAGTGTTTGGCCCGCCGTGATTGGGGCTGGACCAACTTGCGCTAATGTATCAAACGAGCAGCTCGATAAAATAGGCTCTATATTGAAACCACCTCGGACAGCGAAATAACTACGAACTCCTTTGCTCGGGCGGCTCAGTTTGATGGTGTCGCCCTTTGCTAAATGAATCGGTTGATAAGTGTCAACTTGATATTGCTGGTCTTCTGCGGTGATAACGTCAATAGTACAAGGCGCTCCAGTCACTGCAACAATGAGGTCTTTGTGAACTTGAGCCTTAAACCCACCTTGCGTTATCTCTAAAACGGCAGAATCTGATTTATTCCCCACAATACGGTTTGCACTACGTAATGCCGATTTATCCATACCGCCTGATTCAGAGATCCCCAATGCCGATTGGCCTATACGCCCTAAATCTTGAAATAAAACCTGTAACCCCGTCGCTAAAACTGTTAAATCAGCACTGACATTCTTAGCATTTTTTTCAATACTTACTTTCGCTGGCAAGCTATAGCTAATTTGGCTTTTCGCGGCATCGACAAAGTTGACCCGCATGCCTGCTTGAACGAGCGCAGGTTCAGGTCGATTGATATCCCACATTAATAGTTCAGTCACACCAATTAACTGCCATCCCCCTGGGCTAGCTTGTGGGTAAACGCTGCTAAACTCTCCAGCTAAGGCAACCGACCCCGCGGGGATGCGTACTCTTGGCGATTGACGCCTTGGGACGTTCAGCTTAGCTTCTTTCGAAACCATGTAACCAAAACCTGGGGCAAAACCGCTAAATGCAACCTGAAATTCATTTTCTGTATGACGACGTATTACTTCCGCAGTGGATATCCCTAAATGCGCTGCAACATCTGGTAAATCCTCGCCATTGTAGTGAACAGGGATAGTAACCAATTTACTAGCCTTGCCGACGACCGCCGACACATCTCTAAGCGATATCTTTTCAACCAAATCATTCACATCAGTCTTGATCGGGTTATAGCGAATTAAAATCGTCCTCGCTGCTGGCGTTATTTCGTCAATCCCATAAATTGGCATTTCTGTTAAGGAATCAGTCAATGCCATTGTTTGTTCAAGACTTTCCAACTCCACCATAAAGGCACTTAAATTGACGGGTAAAAATCTCAATTGGCACCTCTATATGTGATATGCGGCATCAGGTACATCTGTAATAAACATGTAACCGGGTGCATGGCTTAATGCGAATGGAACCCCTGATTTCATTACTGCAGCTTGAGGTGTGACACCACAAGCCCAAAAAACGGGAATTTCGCCCTCTTCAATGCGAACCGCATCACCGAAGTCAGGTTGCATAATATCCGTAATACCTAATTGTTCTGGTGCGCCAATATGAACAGGTGTGCCATGCACGGCAGGGAACCTACCCGTAATACTCACTGCATCAGCCACGCGATTTGCAGGTATTGGTCGCATTGAAACCACTAATTCGCCTTGTAAACGCCCTGCTGGGCGACAAAGACGATTAGTCTTATACATCGGAACATTCGATTTATCCGTGATATGCCGTATATCAATACCTGCTTCAATCATTGGCGTTTCGAATGTAAAGCTGCAACCAATTAAAAAAGTGACTAAATCAGGATGTTGTTGATAGATTGTTGTCGCATCCGTAATTTCATCAATTAATTGTCCTTTTTCCCACACACGGTAACGTGGGATATCCGTGCGTAAATCGGCACCTTCAGCTAGGACAGTTTGCCAGCTCCCTGCTTCACATACGTCTAAAACAGGGCAGCTCTTTGGGTTACGCTGAGCATATAATAAGAAGTCAAATGCCCAGTCACGTGGCAACGCAATCATGTTGGCTTGAGTCATACCCGGGGCAAGGCCTGCTGTTGGTTTGTCATATCCTTCGCGGATAGCTTGCCGTGCAAGGCGAGCAGCTTCGATAGCCTGCAGTGATGCTTTCATTAGCTGTGTCATTCACGGCCTCCTTTGTGGGAAAAACCATAAATTTCAATACCTTGTTTTTCTAATACGGCTCGCACCTGTTTCGCCATTTCAAGGGCGCCAGGGCTATCCCCATGAACACAAATCGACCCAGCGTCAACAGGTGTAAATTTTCCATCAATCGACATCACACCGCCTTCCATGACCAACTGCAACATACGGTCTGCAACTATCTGTGGGTCATGTAATACTGAACCGGCTAATTTTCGGGACACTAATGTGCCATCGCTGTTATAAGCTCTATCAGCAAAAGCTTCTGCGACCACATTTAAGCCACATTCTCTAGCCCACCCAATTAATGGTGCCCCTGCTAACGCCACTAATATCAATCGCTTATCAATCGCTAATATCGCATCAATCACAGCCATTGCTTGGCGTTTATCATGAGCAATCGTGTTATACAATGCGCCATGAGGTTTAACATATAAAACTTGTGTCCCTGCTGCGGTTGCTAGCCCTTGTAATGCACCAATTTGGTAAATCACGTCTGCGGTTAATTCATTCGATGCAATATCCATATTACGTCGACCAAAACCCACTAAATCGGGATAGCCCACATGAGCACCAACAGCAACCCCATTTTCTTTTGCGGCTTTAAGGGTTTTTAATATCCCTTCTGGTGAACCCGCATGGAAACCACAAGCAATATTCGCACTGCTAACAACAGGCAGAATGTCGGTATCATTGCCCATTTCCCATTGTCCAAAACTTTCCCCAAGGTCACTGTTTAAATCAACCTGCTTTTTCATGATCACTCCTTGAGTTATTTCAGATAATTAAAAATTGTACCGACAGACATTGCGCCCATATACCAAGTGAGTGCACACGTCACGACACCAGACCATAATAGCCAACGCGGATAATGATAGCCCGACATTAAATCTGAGCGTTTCCAACCGATATAAACAAATAAAGTTAAACCAATAGGTAAAATTAGCCCATTGAAACCACCAGCAAAAACCAATAATGCCGCAGGGGCTGTTCCCATGAATAAATAGACAACCAGAGAAACTGCGATAAATATGATAGTTGCGACATTACGTTGCCTTTCTGTGATAGAAGACTTAAATGCCGTTAAGAAGCTCATAGAGGTATAAGCCGCACCAATTACACTGGTGAGTGCCGCAGCCCATAGAATTAAACCAAAGATACGTAAACCAAAGTTACCTGCGGCAGCCTGAAATGCTTGAGATGCTGGGTTGGCCGCATGACCAGAAATATCAATAGTCACACCACTTGCGACTACACCTAAGATAGCCAAAAACAAAATATAACGCATCAGCCCAACAACTAGGATACCTTTTGTGGCTGCGCTAGAGACAACTTTAATGTTTTCAATACCAACAGCGCCTTTATCCAATAAACGGTGAGCACCTGCATAACAGATATATCCCCCGACAGTGCCCCCAACAATGGTGGTTATCATGGCAAAATCAACTGTGTCAGGTAATACGCTTTGACGTAATGCTTCCCCAACAGGTGGGTTTGATGCGATAGCGACAAATAAAGTTAAGCCGATCATCACTACGCCTAATCCAATAATCAATCGGTCAATAAACGTACTGGCCTTACGGGAGGAAAATATATAAATTGCTAATAATGCGCTAATCAAGCCCCCCCATTTGGGGTCTAAGCCGACTAAGGCATTGAGCCCTAACCCTGCGCCTGCAATATTACCAATATTAAAAATTAGTCCGCCGAAAATAACTAATACCGCTAATAAATAACCACTCCCAGGAATTGTGGCATTCGCAATTTCTGATGAGTGCATTTTAGTCAGGGTAACAACTCGCCATATGTTTTGCTGAACAATGAAGTCAATCACAATAGACGCTAAAATTCCGAAGGCAAAAGCAGCCCCTAATGTCACGGTAAAAGTCGCAGTTTGTGTGATAAACCCAGGCCCAATGGCTGAAGTTGCCATTAGAAAAATTGCGCTTATCAGTGATGAACGACGACTTTTCACATATTCAGCAGTAGTTGGTGCACTTTCATGAGCTGCCATATGCATACTCCTCTAATAGTTATTGTTTTAATTATTGATGTGGTTGTTGATCTAGTTGTTGATGTCACAGTCACTAAGGCAATTATCGTGCCATTGTTCTACTTGTTAGCCGTATTGTTAATTCATTTTTAATAGATTGTTGAACAATTAGTATTGAATGATGAATAAACAATCAATAAAAATCGTAATTGTTCGTTTAAAAATCAAGACGAGATCACTTTTTTAACAATTTTGACTCACAAGCCATATCGCTTACCAAGCAAATTGCACCAAATTAGTGCAATAAATTCTAATTTCACTATTCTTGTGCAAATACAGGGGGGAATGTGGTAAAGAGAAATGAAACTTGCTGCTATAATTTGAATATGTGAATATAGCGGCTCATTGCCTCTGAGACTAAAATTAGCCTTTATTATGAAAAAACAACCTGTTGCCCAAACTTTATCTGTTTCTATTGCAGAAGTTATACGTCATAAGATAACAATTGGGGAGATCACACCAGGTCAACGCTTATCTGAAGCGGCATTAAGTGAAGAACTCGATATTTCTCGAAATACATTACGGGAAGTATTTCGTGTACTCACGCAGGAAGGTTTATTAACTTATGCTCCAAATAAGGGCGTATTTGTCTCAGTACCAGATATGGCTGCCATTATCGATATTTATCAAGTTCGCCGACTTATTGAGTGCGATGCACTAACTCATGCATATGCCATGCATCCATCAGTTCAAAAAATGAAAGATGCAGTTCAAGAAGCTAGAGAACATGAAAAGACAGAGAACTGGGTGGGTGTAGGCACTGCAAATATGAAATTTCACACTGCCATTGTCGAACTATCTGACAGCGAACGCCTAATTAAATTATACCGTAATGTATCTGCAGAATTACGGCTGGCCTTTGGTCACCTCAATGACCCTAAAATTTTATATGCCCCCTATATTGATAAAAACCATTCTATTCTTAATTTATTAGATTCTGGCAAAAATATAGATGCAGCCAATATGTTACGTGGTTACTTAGATCTCTCTGAACGCACACTGCTCGCAGCATTTAAACGGAAACAATCTGCCGTTTGAGTTGCTTGACGTTTTCTTTTTCATTATTTAACTCACCCACTTCTAACTAATTTCATTATATAAATTTGAGTGAGAAGCCATTTATAGAAATCCTTTAATATTTCAATATCATCCATTCATCTAGCTATATCTAAGTTAAACTTTAATTAACTAATTAAATCTAACAATTTAAATATAAAATCACATTCAGTCGTATATTCGATAAAAATAAAGAGTTGCAGTCTATTTTTCGCTCAATCTAGTTTTGTTTGCAAAAAACAAACAGTGCAAAAACAATACCATTAACAATTTTGGAATATTTATCAGATTTACTTTTAGAAACACCTTGCAATTAAAAATCACTTATTCATTCACACTCCAACCATTTATTTTACATAAATAACCATAATAGCCTTATTTATTAACAAAACAAACACATTTATATAGATCACCCATTGAAATTACTCAAATTAATCGAGTTATTAGTTGTAGTTTTACCGAATATTCGATATAAAATTTATGATAATAAAAACACATACATAAAAATTATTAATATAAATGAGATTTGATTATGACATTAAACCAAGTGACTAAAAAAAAACCGTTTAAATTTGGCCTAGGATGGCAAATATTACTTGCTCTTATTTTAGGTGTTATTGCTGGAGCGCTTTTACATGATAATTCAGAGTACAAAGATTGGTTGATTTTAAATATTCTTTCCCCGGCGGGTAAAATATTTATTCAGTTAATCAAAATGATTGTTGTTCCTATCGTTATATCAACGTTAATTGTTGGGATAGCAGGGGTTGGTAATACCAAACAACTCGGTTCTCTTGGTTTCAAAACTATCCTTTATTTTGAAATTATTACTACAATTGCCATTATCGTCGGTATTTCTTTTGCCAATATATTCCAACCAGGTGTTGGTATCGACATGTCGCAATTAACACAAGTCGATATTTCACAATATGAAAAAACCACTCAAGAAGTTGAAAGCCACCCTTCAGGGATCATTAATACGATCCTAACTTTAGTGCCAAGTAATATTTTTGCTGCTATGGCAAGTGGTGACATGCTGCCAGTCATCTTTTTTGCTGTGTTATTTGGTTTGGGGCTTTCTTCTTTACCTTCTGAGAAAAAACAACCTCTACTCAATGTATTACAGACTTTCTCTGAAACCATGTTCCGTGTAACGAACATGATTATGATGTATGCTCCAATCGGGGTTTTCGCATTAATATCTGTTACCGTCGCTAACTTTGGTTTCTCATCCTTAGTGCCTCTGTTGAAACTTGTTATACTCGTCCATTGTGCAATTCTATTTTTTGCAGTAGTAGTATTAGGATTAGTCGCCCGTTATTGCCGAATAAATATTTTTACTTTAATAAAAATATTGAAAGATGAGTTATTACTCGCTTATTCAACAGCCAGTTCTGAAACCGTACTTCCTCGTATTATGGATAAAATGGAGAAATATGGAGCGCCTAAATCAGTAACAAGCTTTGTTATTCCAATAGGTTATTCATTTAACTTAGATGGCTCAACATTATACCAAAGTATTGCTGCTATTTTTATTGCCCAACTCTATGGCATCGAACTCTCTATTGGGCAAGAACTTATCCTAGTATTTACGCTCATGATCACGTCTAAAGGTATTGCGGGTGTCCCTGGCGTTTCATTTGTTGTTCTTCTTGCCACACTAGGAAGTGTAGGTATCCCACTAGAAGGGCTTGCATTCATCGCAGGTGTAGACCGTATTCTAGATATGGCACGTACCGCACTTAACGTTGTAGGTAACGCCCTAGCCGCTCTTGTTATTGCCAAATGGGAACATAACTATGACGATAAAAAAGCTCGTGAATATGAAAAAAGCTTTTAGTTTATTCTAACGTAACTCTATATTAGAATAGCCTTCCACTAACATCGTTATTGAAGGCTATTCTATTTTTACGTATTTTACTTAATAAATGACCAGATATTTTATTATTTATTAACCACTCATTAACTTAGTTAATTTTACTTATTAAGTGTAATTTATTTCACATTTTTTTAATTTTTTTAATGGAATTTGGTATTTTATAGTTAGTGTTACTACACTATATAAGACTGTTTAATTAGCCGTTTTTATTAGCCAAGCAGGAAACAATGAATCAAATAAGAAGATTTCTTTTGTTTTTAAAGGTGCTCCAACACCTAATGGTAATTTTTATATTTTCATTATCATATTTTATGCTACACAGCTGGTTATAACGAAAAGCCTTATACTAAAAACAACATAATTCTTTGATAAAACGAGATAAATATATGTTTATCTCGTTTTATATTATGAGTTAGAAAACACTATAAGATAAAAATGGTTATCAATAGAAAGCTTACAAGTTCCTTTTCAACCCTCTATGGCATCTGACACTAAAGATAAAACTAGCGATAAAGTGACACTTCACCTTCAGGCCGGGTTTTAAACCGTCGATGAGCCCAAAGATACTGCTCAGGGGCTTTCATTATTTCGGCCTCTAAAACAGCGTTAATCATTGTTGCATCCTGTAATTCATCAGAGCTTGGATATCCTAGTATTTCTTTGCCCAATACTAAATCATAGTTAACCCCACTCTTATTTCTCAATAATGTTACTGTGAGCGTCGGTGATTTAGATAATTGAGCAAGTATTGATGTCCCCTTTGATGTAGAGCTATTTTTGACAGAAAAAAATGGCGCAAATATCGTGCCTTTTCTTCCAAAATCTTGGTCAGGTGCAAACCAGATGGACTTGCCACTTTTCAATTCTTGAACCATAAATTTTAAATTTTTACGATCAATCATTCCTTTGCCAGAACGGCACCGCCCCTTTGTCTGAATATATTCCATCGCTTTATTATTATGAGGTCGATACATGGCATTTACAGGGAAACAAAGGCCCATAATCCGACCACCTAGCTCAAGTGACATAAAATGGACTCCAACGATAATTACGCCTTTATTTTTCCCAATAGCATCTAAATAATTAGACATTCCTTTTACTTGAAATAATTTTTTTACGTTTTTATCGCTCCAGAACCAGGCGATCCCCGTTTCAAATAATGCGATGCCTAAAGATTTTAGGTTGTCATTTACCAGAGTATCTATTTCATTTTTGTTTTTATTCGGAAAACACAACTCTAAATTTCGCTTAATTATCGACACTCTTCTCTTAATAAAATACCGTGAATTACTGCCTAGAAAAGCACCAAGCCACATTTGCCATTTATAAGGTAATTGAACCAATAAAAATAAGATAAAAACCCCCACCCATGTTACTAAGTACTTCGGATGGACCAATTTCAGTGAAAATGGGTTTTTGGCGTACATTATATCTCCCAATACTTCGCCTTTGCAGAATGCACGCTATTTTAGACAATATTTAGTCTTTTAAATTCAACATGATTACTACAACAAGATGGGCTTTCGCCCACAACTATCTGAATACCCTTACAATGTATCTTCCATTTGAGTAGATAACAGTCGGATAACCTTTTCCAAGCAGTTAAGTAATATTTAATTTTCAGTGTAGCCAATGAATGAATAGCTCTGTAACTTTATTTACCTTTAATCAGAACTATATGCCAGTTAAGCTAAAAACGTAATCACCTAAACAGTTATGAATGGTCAAAATTATCACATATATGGCTTAATTAATCTCATTATTAATGTGTATTTTTGTCATTTTACGGATTATTTTGCTAGTTTTGTCAATTTAGTAGCTATGTTTATTAGCAGTCAATTCAAGTGACCGCCAATAGTTAAGGAAGGAAAGTAGCCTGGATCGCCCCTGAAAATGCAAAAGGAGAAAAAGCGATAGGTGTTGCCCTAAATAATACCACATACATGGTATTGAAACTCTAAATAGGAAAACACCAGCGCTTTGTATTTGTTCATGCAGCAGCGAATCGCCTCACTGAACATGCCATGAAGGTCGACGAGCTAATGTCACACGATGACACCAATATGGCACAACCACTGCTTAAGGCATTGTCATTATGTACATAAATACAAAGAAAAAGCCCGCTACATCTATTAAATGTAACGGGTTCTTATTTGGTGCCGGCTACCGGAGTCGAACTGGTGACCTACTGATTACAAGTCAGTTGCTCTACCAACTGAGCTAAGCCGGCTAATATGGCGGAGAGATAGAGATTCGAACTCTAGGATGGTTACCCATCGGCGGTTTTCAAGACCGCTGCCTTCGACCGCTCGGCCATCTCTCCATGGGGCGCGATTATGGAGGAATCCCACCAACTTGTCTACCCCTGAAAGTAAAAAAATTGATTTTTTTACTTCGTTTGGCTAATCTTCACTCAATTGTTCTCTATTTTCCAATAAAAATGGTAGTATCTGTGCAAAATCGGTGTCTATCCTTTCTCTAGGCGTATGATTTTTAACCTAATAATACTATTGCCGATGGGACGACTTGCTACAGTATGTACAAACAATCATTATTAAAACCAAACACGCTTTTTCGTATTTTCGCAGCATTTATTCTGTTGCTAATTGTGATGCTTTTTTTATCACTCTTTAATTACTATCAAGCATTGGTTCAAAGCCGTCAAACTAGCTTGAACAGCATGGCAAGTCGGTTAGCGTATCAAATCGAAGATTATCGTTATCAAGCAAGCCATATCTACAAAATTGCCAATGACAAATCTTCAGTGCCACCCACCGATAACCTCGCAGTGACTGGGATCCGCCATGATATTTTTTGGCTAAGTAGTGCAAACCAATCCATTGATGCCATTGTATTTGGTAATAATAAGCAAAGTAATAATGCTTTAGCGTCTAAACTTGCAAATTATATGGAGATTGTGTGGGGAGCCCGTAATGAATATAACTCCATGTATTATCTCAATGGCTTAGACAATACCTTAGTCTTAGTGACCACCCATTCAATCCTTAAACCTGAGCTCCGTTTTAAAGAAAGTTATCTCACATTAACGGCTGAAGAAAAGCGTGCTGATATGTTGACTCAATCAACATTGTTAGATCGACGGGAAATAATTTCAAATATCCAAAAATACTCCCCCGATAACCTTTTTTACTATACTTATCGGTTAATGTTCAATTCACCGGGGCAGTTAACTAGCGTCATATCCTTTGATATTTCTATCAACTCACTTATTCCACCAAGTTTAAATGGGAATTTTTTTACAATTAATGCACGCCCTTCAAGCACGGGCAGCAATGAATCTCATTCAACTTGGTCTGGAACCAACCTCATTTTCTCCCATCCTATTGATGGGACTGGATATCAGCTTTATTACCATGTTTCATTAAAAAGTATTATTTTTAATGTGGTTAGTTATAACTTATGGCTAATGACAGGCATGCTTATTATGATCTTATTCGCTTTACTGATCATGCTCTTTATTCGTAAGCGCCTTATTTCACCAAATACCAATATGTTGCAAGAGCTGAGTTTTAATGCCTCACTGACTAGCGATATTATCAGTCATATTTCATACGGTATTTTAGTTTATGACTTTAACACCAACAAAAAGATCCTGAGCAATGACATTGCTAACCAATTATTACCTTCTATGGACCTTGTTCACATTAAAGAAATGGCGATTGAAAACCATGATGTGATTCAAGTTTCTATCGAGAATATTGTATATGAAGTTATACTTGTCGATAACATGTCAAAATCTAACACTGCCCTCTTTATTATTATGGACAAAGATAAAGAGGCGTTGACCCAAAAACGCCAAGAATTAGCCAATCGCGAATACAAAAAAAATATTCACATGCGTAAAGTCGTATTTGAGAATATGTACAGTGAAATATTACCTTCACTTATTAAAGTGGATAAGCAACTAACTAAATTATCCGAAATGGCTAATATAAATAACCGTGAGTTTATTTTAAAAATTGAAAGTCAGCTTTTCTATATCAATCGTTGGTTTAAAAATATTAGCTTATTAAATCAGCTAGAATCCCAAGCTGAACCTATAAAAACTGAGAATGTTTCTATCAGTAACCTGGTTAGCCAATTTTTGAAGCAAAATCTATCCCAGTGTAATAACAAAGGGTTAGCGCTTTATTTTCATAATAACGTTAATCCAGATTCGCTTATCGTGGCAAATCCTGATTATTTAAAGCAATTAATGCAACTAATTTGGGATTATTCTATTGCAACAACCTCTTTTGGAAAAATTTCATTCACGCTATCTTATAACCCCAGTAAAAATACAATCTTATTAAATATTAAAGACAGTGGAACTGGAGTAAGTAACCAAGAACTGAGTAATTTGCAAAGCCCCTTTACTGGGCAAATTTTGAACGCCTCTAACTTTACACGTTCAGGTATAACGTTTTATTTATGTAAGTTACTGGTAAAAAAAATGAATGGTGTTTTTTCTATTCGCTCAAGTGATGCAATCGGTACTCATTATGAAGTTACGCTTCCAGCAGCCAAAGAGATGCTTGCCAAAGAGTACCCTGCATTATTGGAGGATATTTGTATTCGTTTAAATATACATAATGCTGATATTTCACGGATTGTGAGGAGCACATTAACAAATTATGGCGCGGAATATTTGGATTTAAGTGAGAGCTCCCCTCATACCAACTGGGATCTCTTAATAACTGATAATAACGAGGAATGTTTTGAAAACATTGTTAAAGTAAATGGTTTCCTATCTGGAATCAATCAATTACAACCTCATTACATCGAAGCTAACTATAATTTTGCTGATGAATTAATTGATGCTATCTCATTACTGATCGAAAACGCAGACGATGAACATGGCCATTCTGATAATTTGATTTCACACCATGTTGATACTCAAGTGCTTTCACAGACCTCGAATGAATCAATAGAAAATGCAATTTTAAGTTATCAATTAGCGCTAGCAAATAGTGGATATCGAGATTTGTTCATCACAACAGTACCGATAGATATTAATAAACTGTATAATAGTGAAAGTGTTGAGGATTTGACCGAATTGAAAAACACTGCACATCGTTTAAAAGGAGTTTTTGCTATGCTCGAATTTACTTATCTTCATAAGCTTTGTGAAGATTTGGAGCGTTACATAGCAGATGAAAACGGATTGGAAATAAAAAATTGCATTAGCATGCTGGATAATTCAGTCAAAAAACTAATGCCAGAAGGTAACCAATAATATGAATAACCTAAATGTCATTGTTGCCGATGATCACCCTATCGTTCTTTTCGGCATCAGGAAATCACTTGAACAAATTGAATGGGTGAATATCGTAGGGGAATTTGAGGACTCAACTTCTTTGATTAATAACTTAGCGCGTTTAAATGCGGATGTGCTAGTTACTGATTTATCAATGCCAGGTGATAAATATGGTGATGGTATTACTTTAATCAAATACATCAAACGGCATTATCCTGACCTATCAATCATTGTTCTCACAATGAACAATAACCCGGCCATTCTTAGCGCAATTTTAGAGCTGGATATTGAAGGGATTGTGCTCAAACAAGGCGCACCTGCTGATTTACCTAAAGCGTTAGCGGCTTTACAAAAAGGTAAAAAATTCACACCCGAAAGCGTGAGCAAGCTGCTGGAAAAAGTCAATGCAAGCGGCTATGGCGACAAACGTTTATCACCAAAAGAAAGTGAAGTGCTACGTTTGTTTGCTGAAGGTTTTCTGGTCACTGAAATTGCAAAAAAACTTAACCGCAGTATAAAAACAATAAGTAGCCAGAAAAAATCAGCCATGCTGAAATTAGGCGTTGAAAATGATATAGCGCTACTGAATTACCTTTCTTCCGTCAGCATTGATAACTCGCCTTCAGAGTAATTTCATTTCGACTACAAAAGTACACCAATAAAAACCCAACTATGGGTTTTTATTTTTGTATCTATTTTTTAGCTACACTTAACAATAGCGAGTCAAGGTCTCACGTAAAATTGCAATTGTTGTCGGTTTTGATAAACAATCATTCATCCCTGCATTAATACAACGTTGCTTTTCTTCTGCCATTGCATTAGCGGTTAATGCGATAATCGGTAAGTTGAACGCTAAACGTCGCAGTTCTTTGGCCAGCTGGTAACCATCCATATTTGGCATATTTACATCTGTTAAAATAATATCAACATGATGATTATCTAAATATTTCAATGCATCTAGCCCGTCTATCGCCGTGCCAGTAGTAAAGCCGATTGTCGCTAATTGCTCACTCAATAATACTCGGTTAATTGGATGATCATCAACAATCAATACATGACATTCACCTAACGAATGGTCAACGACTAATGGTTGATTTGCCATACTATTTTTTTGTGATTGTTCACTTGTTTTCATGATGGCTTTATCAATTAACATGGGTAATTTATCTAATTGATATGTATTATAAATCCATTGATTCTGTTTTACTTCATGGAGCTCGCCTGCATAACCACTTGATAGCTGGATATGATGTTCGTAGGCTATCTCCTCAACATGCTCATAATCGGTTATTAGCAAATCATATCTTTGTGTTTTATCTATTGTGCTATGGCTAACAACTGAAAATTGCTCATGACCTAACAGACGCAAAAGAAAATTCATTAAAAATTCATTTCGACACGAAATAGCAATGCGATAATGTGCACGATATTCTGGAATATTTTTCTTTGTATATTCTTGCCCATATAAAGGAATACGAATAGTAAATGAGCTACCAAGTCCAATCTGTGAAGTTACTTCAATATCACCATCCATGAGGTTAACCAGTTTTTCACAAATAGCTAAACCTAGGCCTGTTCCTTTATGACCCAAATTATTTTGCCCATAAACTTGAAAAAATGGATCAAATAACTGCATAACCACTGCCTGGGTCATTCCAATCCCTGAATCACGGATTTCTATCTTTAAATAGTTTTCATCTTTCCAAACATAAAGCAACACAAAACCTGATTCCGTAAACTTAATACTATTATTTACAATATTAGAAATCACTTGTTGTAAACGAACTGGATCATTCAAAATGAGATCTGGGATGCTGGGTTCAATATAGGAATATAATGATATTTTTTTCTTAGTCACTAATGGCAAGTAGTTCGCTAATACAAACGCAAAAACTTCTCGACAATGAAACAATTTGCTTTCTATTTTCAATTGTTTAGATTCAATTTTTGAAAAGTCTAAAATATCACTAATAATCTGTAATAAAAGCGATGATGAATTATCCATAGTTGAAACTAAGCGTGTTGCTTTCTCTGATAATTCATAACGTTGTAGTAACTCTATATTACCAATAATTCCATATAATGGTGTTCTTAATTCATGGCTAACAGTCGCCAAAAACATTGATTTAGCATGGTTAGCTTGTTCAGCTGCATCGGCTACATCCTGCAGTGATTTTTCCATTTTCACACGAATGCTGATGTCAATTAATACACAAATAGCGACATCTTCATTTTGATATCGTGAGTTTACAAAGCTAATTTGCAAGTGTGTGCCGTTGGTTGTCACTACATCGATATAATTGCTCGTTTTCTGGCGGATGATTGTCAATATTCGCTGTTTATCATCATCATTTAATAACCGAAAATAGTCATGGGCTAATTCATTACTGAGAATATTACCGCCATCAGTCAATCTTAAAATAATGATACCAACAGGTGCTGATGCTACAATTTTATGGTTGAATTGCTCATGTTCCTCGAGCCGTATCGCGGTGTTTTCTGCAGGTTCAAGCATTTTCCGTTCAAGTAACCAAATTAAAAAGAAAATCAATCCCCCTGTAAAAATATTTAGGACAATACCGTAAAAGATAGCATTTTCTAAACTCGCTAATATTTCAGACGTCGCAATTGAAAAAATGACGGTAATTTGAGAAGGTGCTAACCGTTTTTTGAAAATTAATTTTGAATAATCTGAGTTAAAACCAAAAAATGAAGGCTCAGAAATATTGAGCAGCGCTGAGCCTTTAGGATTGATATCTATAGGAGAATATAAAACAGGTTGGTTATAATCGTTAATTATCAATATTTCGATAGCTTTATTTCGGCGTATGTTAAATTGATTCAAATTAATTGTACGCTCTAACCCAATAAATGCAGGCAGCATATTGTCGTGCTTGATTGCCTGAATTAAGTAAAGCTGCCCATAATCTGGCTGTACACCATGCATAATGGTAAATAATTTACGCTCTTTGCCTTGTAGCCTTAAACCTTGGTAAGTCCGTACGCTTTCGTAGCTGACTTTTTTTAGTATTTCGATATCCGATATAGTAGATCGAATAGGGTAATCCACCAGACAATAACTTTTCGAACCAACTAAAAAGACATGATTTAAAGCTTGAGGGGCAGCAATACTATCTTTCCAAAAATAATTTAATTGCTCAAAAGCCTGCAAATAATTTTCCGCTCTATCCCTAAAATAATCACAATCTGTATTCGATGTTAATTTATAGAAAGAGTAATTAGATGCGTTCGGTAATTCCAGAAACTTACTTGGAAGATTATTTTCATCTGTCGATTCTTGCAACTTTACTCTATATAGCTCAGTCATCGATTGAATCGAATTCAGCGTCGCTCCCGTTTGTTGAATATACGCTTGTATATTTTCATGCCCGGAATAGAACTGTTGACGGATATCAGATTTGTATTCATTAAACTGCGAGTAAAGGAAAAATAGAGTGATAAAAACGCCCATGCCCCACAACATCAAGCCGAGGATACGAAATAAATCCCGAGAAAGTCTAAGTGATGTTTTAAACGAGGGTAAATATCTCAAGCGCTTTCCTGTACATTCGATACTATGACTGCTAATTATACTCGATTATATGATAAAAAAGCGACAAACATGAAAAGTAATAAAACAAAGACATTTAGGCTAGAAACTAAAACGGGCAGCTAATTATGCTGCCCGTTCATTAAATTAAACGTCGTGATTACTCTTGATCGTCGATACTTGCATCATCAACACCATTTTCTTCAGTGTTTTCATTTGCATTTTCATCATCAATGTTTTCATCATCATCCGTTTCAGCAACGCGCTGCAAACCAACAACTTTTTCATCTTCAGCAGTTCTAATCAAGGTAACACCTTGAGTATTACGGCCAACGACGCTCACTTCAGACACGCGTGTACGCACTAATGTCCCTGCGTCTGTGATCATCATGATTTGGTCAGTTTCATCAACCTGAATCGCGCCAATTACATGCCCGTTTCGCTCACTCACTTTAATGGAGATAACCCCTTGAGTTGCACGAGACTTAGTTGGGTACTCAGCTTCTTCAGTACGTTTACCGTATCCGTTTTCTGTCACCGTTAAGATATGCCCTTCACCACGTGGAATAATCAAAGAAACGACTTTGTCGTTATCCATTAATTTAATACCACGCACCCCTGTAGCGGTACGTCCCATTGGACGGACGGCATCTTCAGCGAAGCGCACAACTTTACCTTGAGCTGAAAACAGCATAACTTCGTTTGAACCATCAGTTAAATCAACACCGATCAGCTCATCACCGTCATTCAAGTTAACCGCAATGATACCTGCGCTTCTTGGACGGCTGAATTCTTGTAAAGGTGTTTTCTTAACGGTACCACTCGCAGTTGCCATAAAGACATTGTAACCCTCTTCGTACTCACGCACTGGCAAGATAGCTGTAATTCGCTCATCTTGTTCAAGTGGCAATAAGTTAACGATTGGGCGACCACGAGCACCACGGCTAGCCTCTGGTAATTGGTAAACTTTCATCCAATACAAGCGGCCACGGCTTGAGAAGCACAAAATGGTGTCATGCGTATTGGCCACCAAAAGGCGGTCAATAAAGTCTTCGTCTTTAGTTCGTGCTGCAGATTTACCTTTACCACCACGGCGCTGTGCTTCGTAATCAGACAGAGGCTGATATTTCACATAACCTTGATGCGATAATGTCACCACCACATCTTCTTGGTTGATCAAGTCTTCAATATTGATATCTGCAGTATTTTCAGTAATTTCTGTACGACGAGGGTCGTTATAAGTATCACGAATAATTTCTAATTCTTCGCGGATCACTTCCATCAAACGTTCAGGACTACGCAAAATAAACAGTAATGCTTCAATTTGTACTAGAAGCTCACGGTACTCTTCCAGTAATTTTTCATGCTCAAGACCCGTTAATTTTTGGAGACGTAAATCCAAAATAGCTTGAGCTTGTTGCTCAGTCAGGAAATATTGCCCTTCATGAACACCAAACTGGGGCTCTAACCACTCAGGACGAGCGGCATCATCACCCGCACGCTCTAACATTGCAGCGACATTGCCCAGATCCCAAGAACGTGCAATCAACCCTGCTTTCGCTTCTGCTGGCGTTGGTGCTTTACGGATCAGTTCAATAATTGGGTCAATATTGGCAAGAGCAATTGCCAGTGCTTCAAGGATATGAGCACGATCACGCGCTTTGCGTAATTCGAAAATCGTACGACGAGTGACGACTTCACGGCGGTGACGCACAAAAGCAGCAATGATATCTTTTAAATTCAGTATTTTCGGCTGCCCTTGGTGTAGAGCTACCATATTGATACCAAAAGAAACTTGCAATTGGGTCAAGGAATATAAGTTGTTCAGTACAACTTCACCCACCGCATCGCGTTTGATTTCAATAACAATACGCATACCGTCTTTATCAGACTCGTCACGCAATGCACTGATACCTTCAACACGCTTGTCTTTAACTAACTCAGCAATTTTTTCAATCAAGCGAGCTTTATTCACTTGATAAGGGATTTCGCTGACAATAATGGTTTCGCGACCATTTTTCTCATCGACTTCCACTTCAGCGCTTGCACGGATATAGACCTTGCCACGCCCTGTGCGATACGCATCAATAATCCCACGACGGCCATTAATAATAGCTGCGGTTGGGAAATCAGGCCCTGGAATGTGTTCCATTAAACCATCAATGCTGATGTCTTCGTCTTCTATATAGGCAAGACAACCATTAATCACCTCCCCTAAATTGTGAGGTGGGATATTGGTTGCCATCCCAACAGCAATACCTGACGACCCATTAACCAAAAGGTTTGGGATTTTCGTTGGCATAACTTCAGGAATGTGCTCTGTTCCGTCATAGTTAGGAACGAAATCAACGGTTTCTTTTTCAAGGTCAGCAAGTAGTTCATGGGCAATTTTCGCCATACGGATTTCCGTATAACGCATTGCCGCTGCGGAGTCTCCGTCAACAGAACCGAAGTTTCCCTGACCATCAACCAGCATGTAACGCATTGAGAAAGGCTGAGCAAGACGAACGATTGTCTCGTAAACAGCGATATCACCATGTGGATGGTATTTACCGATGACGTCCCCAACAATACGGGCAGATTTTTTATAGGGTTTATTCCAATCATTTCCCAATACATTCATCGCATACAATACTCTGCGGTGTACTGGCTTCAGTCCATCTCGAACATCTGGAAGTGCACGGCCGACAATAACGGACATTGCATAATCCAAATACGAACTTTTAAGCTCTTCTTCGATATTAACTGGTGTGATTTCTCTGGCAATCTCGCTCATGGAACCACTGTCCCTCATAACTTCGGATTCAAAGAGTAGAACTATACCACAATTCGCCAATTTAATAAAAATAAGAGACGGGTATTTGTCTTCCAAGCTATGTATAATAGCGGAAAATTAAGTTTATGTGTCCGAAACTTGACGGTTTATCAATTAATCACGGCAATAATTACATTATTGTTTATATTTTAGCCATCAATTCTTATCGGGCCACTATTTCCCCCCGACTTAACATAGTTTAAATATCACTATCGTTAATAGGCCTTCGGGTTATAGGTTAAAAATAGGAGCTTCTTTGTATGAATGACACCCAAACCCCAACTTACCTCAACGTCGATAAGCAAGAAATTGAAAAATTTGAGTCCATTGCTTCACGTTGGTGGGACTTAGAAGGGGAGTTCGCCCCACTACACCGCATCAACCCATTACGCTTAGGTTATATTATGCAGCGTGTAGACGGCGTTTTCGGTAAAAAAATTCTTGATGTTGGCTGTGGTGGTGGCATTTTGTCCGAAAGTATGGCGCGCGAAGGCGCGGAAGTGACTGGCCTTGATATGGGGGCAGATCCATTAATGGTTGCTCGCTTGCATTCTCTTGAGTCCGGCATTCCGGTTGAATATGTACAAGAAACCGTTGAACAACACGCAGACAAGCACCCACAAGCCTATGATGTTGTGACCTGCATGGAGATGCTTGAACATGTTCCTGATCCTCAATCTGTCGTTAGAGCTTGCGCTAAATTAGTGAAACCTGGCGGGCATGTTATTTTTTCTACCATTAATCGCAACAAAAAGGCATGGTTGATGGCAGTGGTTGCTGCTGAATATGTGATGAAAATGGTTCCAAAAGGCACCCATGATGCGAATAAATTTATTCGCCCTTCTGAATTGATTAGCTGGATTGATGGAACACCATTGAAAGATAAACATATCATAGGGTTACACTATAACCCATTAACGGATAAGTTCTGGCTTGGGCCAAATGTTGATGTAAATTATATGTTGCATACAGTCAGTGAATAATCACCTAGTCGTGAAAAGAATAAATCACAAGCAGTACGTTTAAGAAAGCAGCAAACGATCGCATTTTACAAAATTTATTTTAATCCTCATGTCGGAAGCATTTTTTTTATTAATGCCTTTTACCATGCAGCTTACCGACATGATCATTTTTCTTATCCAACCAGTTATCCACAAGAACTCGCTAATTTGTTCACTTGATAAAATCACATATTAACATTATCTTGTTATGGTATTCTAAACAAACTACTACATATAGTGGTACAACAAAACATAACACAACTAGTCTCATGGCATTACACCATGAGCTTTTTTATGTTTATTTTAAACTATTTGTAGTTCAACCAAGGTGTACTTGCTCATGAACCAGAGTCTGTTAGTCACAAAGCGTGATGGACATAAAGAACGCATTGATCTCGATAAAATCCACAAGGTAATCACCTGGGCTGCCGAAGGCCTAAGTAACGTATCCGTTTCTCAAGTGGAGTTACGTTCACAGATTCAGTTTTATGATGGGATCAGAACTTCTGACATTCACGAAACGATGATCAAAGCAGCAGCCGATTTAATTACGGGTGATACACCTGATTACCAATACCTCGCTGCTCGTCTTGCTATTTTTAACTTACGCAAGAAAGCCTATGGTCAGTTTGAACCGCCTACATTATATAAGCATGTTAAACACCTCGTTGAAATGGGGAAATATGACAAGCATTTGCTGGAAGACTACTCTGAAGCAGAGTTCGAGCAAATGGATAGCTTTATAGACCATTGGCGTGATATGAATTTTTCCTATGCTGCGGTAAAACAGCTTGAAGGGAAATATTTAGTTCAAAACCGCGTTACCGGTGAAATCTATGAAAGCGCACAGTTTTTATACATTTTAGTCGCTGCTTGCCTGTTTTCACACTACCCAAGAGAGACGCGTCTTGATTATATTCGCCGTTTCTATGACGCAGTTTCAACATTCAAAATTTCATTACCTACGCCTATTATGGCGGGGGTACGTACCCCTACACGTCAATTCAGTTCCTGTGTACTGATTGAGTGTGGCGACAGCTTAGATTCTATCAATGCAACTTCAAGCGCAATTGTGAAATATGTCTCACAACGTGCAGGGATTGGGGTAAATGCGGGTCGCATTCGTGCATTAGGCAGCCCAATTCGTGGCGGTGAAGCGTTCCATACTGGCTGTATTCCGTTCTATAAGCACTTCCAAACTGCGGTTAAGTCTTGTTCGCAAGGTGGTGTTCGTGGTGGTGCAGCAACCTTGTTCTACCCGATTTGGCACCTTGAAGTTGAAAGCTTATTGGTACTGAAAAATAACCGTGGGGTTGAAGGTAACCGTGTTCGCCATATGGATTATGGTGTGCAACTAAACAAGTTAATGTACGAACGTTTGATTAAAAACCAAGACATTACATTATTCAGCCCATCCGACGTTCCAGGTCTTTATGACGCCTTTTTCGCAGATCAAGACGAATTTGAACGTTTATATGTGAAATACGAAAAAGATGAAAATATTCGCAAATCAAGTGTTAAAGCGGTTGAGCTATTTTCATTAATGATGCAAGAGCGTGCGTCTACAGGCCGTATTTATATTCAAAACGTTGACCACTGTAATACACATAGCCCATTTGACCCACAGGTTGCCCCTGTTCGTCAGTCTAATTTATGTTTAGAAATTGCGCTGCCAACCAAACCATTAAATAACATTAATGACGAAAACGGTGAAATTGCACTGTGTACGTTATCAGCGTTTAACTTAGGTGCGATTGATAGCCTCGATGAATTAGAAGAGCTGGCAATATTAGCTGTTCGTGCACTCGATGCGCTGCTTGATTACCAAGATTACCCAATCATTGCAGCTAAACAAGGCTCAATGGGACGTCGTACACTCGGTATTGGCGTGATTAACTACGCTTATTATCTCGCGAAGCACGGTGTTCGTTATTCAGATGGTAGCGCGAATAACTTAACGCACAAAACATTTGAAGCTATTCAATATTATCTATTGAAAGCCTCGAATGAGTTAGCGAAAGAGCAAGGTGCGTGCCCATGGTTTAACGAAACAACCTATGCACAAGGCGTTTTACCTATCGATACCTATAAAAAAGAGCTCGATAAGTTAACGAATGAGCCGTTGCATTATGATTGGGAAGCATTACGCCAAGAAATTAAACAACACGGTCTGCGTAACTCGACGCTGTCTGCATTGATGCCTTCAGAAACATCATCACAGATTTCTAACGCAACCAATGGTATTGAACCACCACGTGGTTATATCAGTATTAAAGCCTCTAAAGATGGTATCTTGCGCCAAGTAGTGCCTGATTACGAAAGTCTGAAAGGCGCTTATGAGCTGCTATGGCAAATGCCTTCAAATAGTGGCTATTTACAACTCGTTGGTATCATGCAGAAATTTATCGACCAGTCGATTTCTGCTAACACAAACTATGACCCGACTCGTTTTGAGAACGGCAAAGTACCAATGAACCAATTGCTAAAAGATTTATTGCTCGCCTATAAGTTTGGTGTGAAAACACTTTACTACCATAACACCCGCGATGGGGCGGAAGATGTTCAAGGCGATCTGGAAGAAGTTGTTGAGTCAGCGGATTCCGATTGCGAAGGCGGCGCGTGTAAAATTTAATAGGAATTGTTATGTCACATACATATACAACGTTTTCACAGAAAAAGAATGACCAAATGTTGGAGCCGATGTTTTTCGGCCAACCCGTTAACGTGGCGCGCTATGATCAGCAAAAGTACCCTATTTTTGAAAAGCTGATTGAAAAACAATTGTCGTTTTTCTGGCGCCCTGAAGAAGTTGACGTGTCGCGCGACCGTATTGACTACAATGCGCTGCCAGATCACGAAAAACATATTTTTATCAGTAATCTGAAATACCAAACGCTGCTGGATTCTATTCAGGGCCGCAGCCCTAACGTGGCGTTATTGCCACTGATTTCGATTCCTGAACTGGAAACTTGGGTTGAAACGTGGGCGTTTTCTGAAACTATCCACTCACGTTCGTATACACATATTATTCGTAATATCGTGAATGACCCTGCTATTATTTTTGACGATATTGTTGAAAATGAAGAAATTTTAAAACGTGCTAAAGATATTTCGGGTTTTTACGATGATCTTATCGAAATGACCAATTACTACCATATGTTTGGTGAAGGCACACATACTTGCAATGGCAAACAAGTCACTGTTTCTCTACGTCAATTGAAGAAGCAACTGTACCTGTGCCTAATGAGCGTTAATGCGCTTGAAGCCATTCGTTTCTATGTTAGTTTTGCCTGTTCGTTTGCGTTTGCTGAACGCGAACTGATGGAAGGAAACGCAAAAATCATCAAACTGATTGCACGTGATGAAGCGTTGCACTTAACGGGTACGCAACACATGTTGAACCTGTTACGCTCAGGGCAAGATGACCCAGAAATGGCCGAAATCGCAGCAGAGTGCGAGCAAGAATGTTATGACTTGTTCGTTCAAGCAGCAGAGCAAGAAAAAGAGTGGGCTGACTACCTATTCAGCGAAGGCTCGATGATTGGTTTAAATAAAGATATTCTATGCCAATATGTTGAATATATTACGAATATCCGCATGCAAGCAGTCGGTCTAAAATTGCCATTTGAAGCACGTTCAAACCCAATTCCATGGATCAACGCATGGTTGGTGTCTGATAACGTACAAGTTGCACCTCAAGAGGTTGAAGTCAGTTCTTATTTAGTCGGGCAAATTGACTCTCAAGTCGATACCGACGATTTGAGCGGCTTTGAACTATAAGCATGGCAAGCCATAAAATCACCCTGCGGTTAACGCAGGGTGTTCAAGTCCCCTACCATACCGAAGTTCATTCGTGTTTGCTGGAAGCCTTAGAAGACAGCCGTATTCCTGTAGAGTACCAATGCCGAGAAGGCTACTGTGGTTCATGCCGTGTGACATTATTGCAAGGGAAAGTGGGCTACAAGCAAAAGCCGATTGCATTTGTGCAAGATGGAGAGATCCTGCCTTGTTGTTGCCACCCGCTTTCTGATATTGAAATTGGTTAATCATTAACTTAATGAATGATGGAATTCAAGATCCCTGCAACAAATCCCTGCAACAAAAAGTATAAAACCTGACTTCAAAGCATCTGACTTAGCCCCACAATGCGGCTAAGTCACTTTAATAATAGAAAAATCGACAATATGCATAGACATTATTTTATTGCTGGTATTTTTATATCCAGATCATAAAGCCTTAAAATAGAAGGCTCATCTTCAACCTCTAAAAATTTAAGCCTAACCTTGGATGCTGCATTTTTGGGAACACTGATATCCTCTTGCTTGCCCGATAAATAGGATGTAAAGCCATCTTTATCTAAGATATAAAGGTTATTTTTATCTTCAAGGTTTGTTAAACGAGCCGCTGAGTCAGACTTATTTTTAACGGATAGTGTTAATAAATACTCGTTGTCCGCCACTTTTTCAGATGTTAATACCTTTACATCAATATATTTATTTAGGTTTTCTATATCGTAAATTATAATTGCGCCATCAACACTACTTCCAGATGTCCTCCCCTCGTCAATCCCTTCTTTTAACCCTGACAACGCATCTTTACTTGAGCTTGTTATTGAAGATGTTATTGATTTTACGCTACTTTTAATTGTGCTTGAATCGTCAGTATTAGCAAATGCCCAAGCAGATGTAAACAGCAACATATATGCAAATTTTTTCATGTTTATCCCAAAAAGTTTACTTACGTTATTTTTATAGTTTAAGTTAATTACAACGAATAATAGTTAGTCTTAATCTGAGATTAGCTCATAGTCATGAATGAGTATTGGTTAAAATCAATCATTCAAGTAATCAAACAGATACGAAATAATAGCGAGCACAATGGTAGTTCCAATCGTAATATAACTTTCTTATTGTATAGGCTATTTAAGCGATATATTGAACCCTGAACTCACTGTGAATTTAGCGTACTTATTTAGTATGCTTTTATAAGACATTTATTGATAAAACATGGCAATCATTGTGGCCACTAACGCTATTACAAGGTAATAGGTCTTATGATGAACGATTGTAAGACTACCGATAAAACTGTCTTACAATCGTTGTGATAAACCGAGGGTTAAACCTTATAAATAACCGTACATCGCTGCAAATATCCAGCCAAACACACAGGATACACCCACCCCGATTAATCCAGGAAGAATGAAGCTGTGGTTAATAACAAACTTACCAATTCGTGTAGTACCTGAACGGTCAAACTGAATTGCCGCAAGGTCACTTGGGTAAGTTGGTAAAATGTAATACCCATAGCACGCAGGTGCGGAAGCGATAATATAAGCCGGGTCAACACCAATCCCTAACGCAATGGGGACGACAGCGGCCAATGCGGCTGCCTGTGAATTAACAAACTTAGAGACTAATAATAAGATGACGGCATAAGCCCAAGGGAAATCTTTTACTAAAGAACCTAACGTTCCTTTAATTTCATCCATGTGAGCACCGAACATGGTTTCTGCCATCCACGCAATACCATACACTGCGACAATCGCTATCATCCCTGAACGGAATACTTCGTTCTTTGAAATTTGCCCTGGGTTGGTCTTACAGATAATGATTATTAGCGCACCAGCTAATAACATAAACATCTGAATGACTAAAACCATAGATAACGGCTTACCATTAACTAGAGGTCTTAGCTCTGAGAATGCACCAAGTAATGCCACAACTGCGATAGAGGCTAAAAAAATCCACATCGCGACCCAGTTAATTTTCGGTAATTTTGTATTCAACAGTGTCACACTGTCACCATAGACGTAATCATGGTTTTCAGGCACTGAAATAAACTCTTGGAATACAGGGTCTTTATCGAGATCTTTACCTCTAAACCAACTAAAAATACCAATCGCTAAAATACCAATTAATGTCGATGGGATAGTAATTGCCAATAAATCAAGGAATTCAAGTGACTGGCCATTGATTGTCACACCATTTAGCATTGCTACTAATGAAACAACGGCCACTGAAACTGGACTGGCGATAATCCCCATTTGTGCGCCAATACTACTCGCAGCCATTGGCCTTTCAGGGCGAATATTATTTTTAATCGCTGCATCGTAAATGATAGGTAAAATTGTATACACCACATGCCCTGTACCACACAAAATGGTTAAGATACATGTCACAAAAGGTGCCACAATAGAAATGTACTTAGGGTTTTTCCGCAGTAGTCGTTCTGCAATTTGTAGCATGACATCCAAACCGCCTGATGCTTGCAACGTTGCTGATGCGGCAACAACAGCAATGATAACAAGCATAACATCAACAGGCGGTTTTCCAGGCGGTAAACCAAAGCCAAAAACTAAGATAACTAGGCCAACACCACCTAATAGCCCGAGTGCCATTCCCCCTTTTTTTGCCCCATAGAATAAGCAAACAAGGATAATGGCGAGTTGAATCATAAAGTCCATAGTTCCATCCTTTATATATATGTTTACATATATTATCGGGATGATTTTCAAGCATTAATTTGATTTATGATAACTTCAAAATCAATTTACTTTTATTTTTTATGCTTTTATTTTGACCTCATCACATAATTTATATTAAGTAACTGACATACTACCCAGTTACCTACCACTTTCATAAAAATCAATCAATTACCACACCATTTTTAACAACTTACCCCATATAAATTTACCTTTAGCCACTTTAAATCATCATTTTTTCTTTACTTTATTAACGCTGCTATTGTCTTTCATTTCCTACCTACCTGATTAGAGGTGTAAATAAAAGATTACACCTTCTGTAATTTACATTTGACAGCGAACTTGCGATCGCATAATCTGCATCACTTGTTAATTATTCAAATTCAATTAGAGGAACTTGTGAAGAATCGTACGCTTGGCAGTGTGTTAATCGTTGCAGGGACAACAATAGGTGCAGGGATGTTGGCAATGCCACTTGCCGCTGCGGGAGTCGGTTTCACAAGCATCGTCTGCTTGCTTGTTGGATTATGGATGTTAATGAGTTATACCTCATTACTATTAGTCGAGGTGTATCAACATAACCCTGCGAATATGGGTTTAGGCTCTGTTGCTAAAAAATATCTTGGGCCTGTTGGACAGATAGTAACCGGACTGAGTATGCTGCTATTAATGTACGCGCTAACAACTGCTTATATCGGTGGAGCGGGCGTATTAATTTCAGATAGCCTATCTTCATGGTGGGGAATTAAAATTTCAACCGATACTGCCATTATTGCATTTACCATTATTGGTGGTGCAATTGTCTGTATTGGTACGCATTCAGTCGATTTTATTAACCGAATTTTATTCACGGCCAAAACAATTTTTTTGGTGATCATGTTAGTTGTGATGATGCCGCATGCTGAAGCCGTGAATTTAAGCACTATGCCAATTGAAAAAGGCCTTATCCTTGCTGCCGTTCCCGTTATTTTTACTTCTTTTGGTTTCCATGGCAGCGTGCCTAGTTTAGTTAACTATATGAATGGGGATGTGCGCAAGTTACGCATGATTTTCATTACCGGAAGTGCAATTCCTTTAGTCGCTTATATTCTATGGCAAATCGCAACATTAGGTTCTATTCCATCACAGACTTTTATCGGGATCCTAGCTCAGGAATCAGGCCTTAATGGGTTACTCACAGCCATTCGCGATGTTGTCGCTACGCCTCGAGTCAATATTGCCGTTAGCTTGTTTATGGATTTAGCGTTAGCCACATCCTTCTTAGGCGTTGCATTGGGTTTATTTGATTACCTCGCTGATTTATTCAAACGGAGCAATCATTTTATTGGTCGTGTACAAACCAGCTTGCTGACTTTTGTTCCGCCATTATTGGCCGCCCTATTTTTCAGTAGTTTCGTACAAGCATTAACGTATGCCGCTGTTGCACTCTCGGTCTTAGCGCTGATTATTCCTGCACTACTAACATTCCGTGTTCGCAAATTAGAAACTCAAGGTGGGTATCAAGTTAAAGGCGGTACACCTATTTTAGCCCTCGTGTTGGTATGTGGTATCGCTGTAATTGCTATCCAATTTTCGATTGTTGCCGGTTTTTTACCAAACGTTGGCTAAATATCTGCCATATTAAGTATACGACCAGTCCCCAAGCATTGATTTATCAAGATTGGGGGCTTCCCCCCTTGAAAACCAAATTAATTATCTAAATTTAATCTATTATTCATTACATTTAAAAAACTTCGTTCTGTTATTTCGACACTTGTCAGAAAATAATTCTGAACAGACAACCTAATCATTTTACCGTATCTTCGCCATATTGCGGTCTTCATGAGGTGAATTAGGTGAAGAAAAAACAAGTATCCAACATTCATGATGCGGCTTTTAAAGGCATCATGACGAATATCGAAAATGCACGAGATTTTTTTGATATCTATTTGCCTGCACAAATAAAATCATTGTGTGACTTCAATACGTTATCACTTACAAATTCCTCATTTATTGATGAGCAACTCCGCTCGCGATTATCAGATGTGCTATATTCAGTAGAAACAACGCAAGGAAAAGGATACCTCTACCTTTTAGTTGAACACCAATCAACGCCCGATAGACTGATGGCATGGCGTCTGATGCATTATGCTTTTTTAGCCATGAATCAGCATATGCAACAAGGAAATAAGAAATTGCCCCTTGTCGTCCCTATCCTTTTCTACCATGGCGGTCGTTCGCCTTATCCTTATACCCAACTTTGGACTGACTGTTTCCCTTTCCCTGATATCGCTAATAATCTTTACACTCAACCATTTCCTTTAGTCGATATAACTATCATAGATGATAATGAATTAGTTAATCATCGAAAGATTGCAGTAATGGAATTAGCAATGAAACATAAGCACTTACGGGATGAATTTCAACAGGTACTCCCGCTCTTGGCGCAAGCACTCAATAAACACTATAATAGCGATAATGACATCATTACTATTATCAATTATCTGTTCATTGCTTTAGATTCTGCTAATTTCGAACATATCATTCAGGCATTGAGCGAAAAAACAGAAAAACATAAGGGAGCTATTATGAATATCGCACTGCGTTTACAGAACAAAGGCCGCCAAGAAGGCAGAGTGGAAGGTCGCCAAGAAGCCCAAATAACAATGGCACGCCACCTTCTTAAGAATGGTATTAGTTTGGATATTATCGTTGAATGCACTGGACTAAGCCGCGAAATACTCATGTCTTTAAATAATACTAAACAAGGTTAGTTTCTGGTGGATACCTCTTTGAGTTATTTTCTGTTGGACTAAAGGCATCACAGCCAGCTCCTAGCCATGCAACGACTAGGAACTGTAGATATATCACAACAACTTAGAAAGATAGCCCTGCACCAACATACCAGCCATCGGCAAGTTTATCGCTACTATTACCATGCGTCCCTTTCATTTCAATCAAGCGATATCCTGCATCAATAGATAAAGGCTTGAATACCGTATAGCGCGCACCAGCTTTAGCTTCGACATACGATTTGCTGCCAGAAGTCAGTTGTTCTGGAGCACCGTAAGCTTCACCGTAAATATTCAGTGAAGGCAGTGCCTGCCAATTTAACCCACCACCAACAGCTAATGCAGCACCGCTACTATTATGATCGGGAGATAAATATAACCCCTTACCACCAACGAATGCAGAGAAAGGCCCTACAGGTAAGCCAAATGTGGCACCAATACTTCCCGTTTGTCCATCATGGTCACTACGAGCCCAAGAACCATTAAATGCTAACCCTGCATTTTGGTTACCTAACCCCGCAGACAGCTCAGTAAAATGTTCACCTGCTTGTGCACTGACTGAAACTGCATGTGCAGTACCTACGAATAATGGTGACATCGCTGCTGCCAATAATAATTTGCGCATTATTTTATCCTCTTGATATTATTACCTATGAATATTACGCGAATCTCACCTTATTTTCAGCCATTCTTACCTAGATTTACGCTATAGCCTCGATAAAAGCCCACTTTATTCATTACAAAATTTCACGTATCAAAAAATTTAGTGCAAAAAAGTGCGATAAATACGCATTTTTCTACTTGTAATCACAGTAATTGGTTATATTAATTAGATAATCAATTCCATAATAACTATACTGAATTACAAGTTTATTGTAGTAGTGTTTTTTATTTTTTACAAAATATTAACTTATTAGTTAGGTTTGTGTAGTCATTTAATCCAAACAAAGGAGCATTGTGATGAAAAAGAAAGGCCTTACTACCGCCTCAGGCGCCCCGGTCGCCAATAATAATAATGTGATGACAGCTGGTAAACGTGGCCCAATGTTATTACAGGATGTTTGGTTTTTAGAAAAGCTTGCCCATTTTGACCGTGAAGTGATCCCTGAAAGACGCATGCATGCAAAAGGTTCTGGTGCTTTCGGTACGTTTACCGTAACCCATGATATTAGCCGCTATACTCGTGCAAAAATTTTCTCTGAGGTGGGCAAAAAAACAGAAATGTTTGCTCGCTTCTCTACCGTTGCAGGTGAACGTGGTGCTGCCGACGCAGAGCGTGACATTCGTGGTTTCGCATTAAAATTTTATACTGAAGAAGGTAACTGGGATATGGTGGGTAACAACACCCCTGTATTCTATTTCCGCGACCCATTAAAATTCCCTGATTTAAACCACGTAGTGAAGCGTGACCCTCGCTCTAACCTGCGTACAATGGAACATAAATGGGCCTTTTTCTCTCAGTTACCTGAATCTTTACACCAATTAACCATTGATGCGAGTGACCGTGGTATTCCACAAAGTTATCGTCATATGCATGGATTTGGTAGCCATACATACAGTTTCATTAACAGTAATAATGAACGTTTCTGGGTCAAATTCCATTTCCGTTGCCAACAAGGCATTGAGAATTTGTCTGATGAACAAGCTGAGCAATTAGTTGGTAAAGACAGAGAAAGTTCACAGCGCGATCTGTTTGAATCAATTGAAAAAGGGGATTTCCCACGCTGGAATTTGCAAGTACAAATTATGCCAGAGAAGGAAGCCTCTCAAGTTCCTTATAACCCTTTTGACTTAACTAAAGTTTGGCCACATAAAGATTATCCATTAATTGATGTCGGTTATTTTGAACTTAATCGTAATCCAGATAACTATTTTGCAGATGTAGAACAAGCAGCTTTTAGCCCTGCTAACGTCGTTCCGGGTATTGGTTTCTCACCGGATAGAATGTTACAAGGTCGCCTGTTCTCATATGGGGATGCCCATCGTTATCGCCTTGGTGTCAACCATCATCAAATCCCAGTGAATGCCCCACGTTGCCCATTCCATAATTACCACCGCGATGGTGCAATGCGCGTTGACGGTAATAGTGGCAACCACGTAACCTATGAGCCAAATGAAGCAAGTCTATTCCAAGAACAGCCTGACTTTAGCGAACCGCCATTAACTATTGAAGGTGCAGCTGACCATTGGGATCACCGTGAAGACCAAGACTATTTCAGCCAACCACGTGCATTATATGAGTTATTAGATGATGCAGAACACCAACGTATGTTTAAACGTATTGCAGGTGAACTCATTGACGCGACAGAAGCCACGCAAGTGCGCCAAATCGAGTTATTTAAACAAGTTCATCCTGAATATGGCGCGGGTGTTGAAAAAGCGTTGAAAGCACTAAAATAGTGTAATTCATTAAGTGGTGGGGGTAACCCCGCCACTATTTTGTCCTATACTTTTATTTTCGCTAACAACCACTTTTTCACTTGTTGCCTAGAGACTTTTATTCCCCCCGCTTTCAGTTCGGGGTCTAAATAATAAAATGCTATAGGATATTGGTATGGAGCGAGTTTATCTTTTAACCAATCCGCCAGCTGATTCAAATCCACTGACTTATTTACTTCAACAACCGCGACAGGACGTTGCCCAAACTGCACATCCTCAATGGGTATAATAAAACTTTGGCTTACATCAGGGTATGAATTGATTACTGACTCGATATCTTCGGGTTGAACACATTCCCCACCACTGATAAATAAATTGTCTAGACGACCAATGATTTGATATTCACCATCAATAAATACCCCTTTATCATTCGTTTTGAACCAGCCATCAATACAATTTAAAGGCTTGATATTCCCATCAAACCAATACCCCAGCGCTTGACTATTTGATTGGATCTGAATTTCATCATCCAAGATACGAATTTGCTTACCTTTTAAGGGTAAACCCACACCTTTCTTACCATCTGCGCGTTTAGCACAAACTGTAGAAGCCATTTCTGTCATGCCATAGCCGCTCCAACAAGCAATACCGTGTTGTTGAGCAAGATCCGTTAACGTTGAAGGAATACTGGCTCCCCCCAATAAAACAGCTTTTAGCGTAAGCTCCGCCACCCGTTTATCATTTAATAACCGCCATAACTGGGTCGGTACCAAAGAGGCATGAGTAACTTCATGTAATGCTTGAGCCAAAGGAAGATTTTTGACCGCAAGTGAGCCACCCTTAAGAAGCCAGCGCCAAACAATACCTTGCCCAGATACATGAAATAACGGCAGCGATAGTAACCAACAATCTCCTTGCTGGTAATTCATCAAATTAACAACACCTGCTGCACTATTTAAGTGCGCAGCGACACTGTGAACAGCGGCTTTAGGTAAGCCTGTCGACCCCGATGTTAAAATCAATGTGGCAGGCTGCTGAATAGCCTCTTGAAAAACAGTCGGAGCAACCTCTTCATCACCAATAAAATGATAATAGAGTTGATAATCTAAATTACGATAATTTGCTAATGAATTTGATTCATCAGTAAAATCGATGACCGCACTAACATTCAGATGAGGCAATAATTCTGCTAACAACCGTTCAGGGAGACGGGGGTTTAACGGTAAGACACGAGCACCACACGCAATAAGAGCTAGCTGACTCAGTAATAACTCAACTGAATTTTTCCCACGCAGAACGATACACTGCCCCTGCTCTACACCTTGCATTGAAAAGTAAGTACTGAGGTCAGTAATTTGTTGGCTGACACTTTCCCAAGTTAGGCGTTCGGAGTCGGTCACTAAGGCAATTGAGTTAGGATGAAGATTGGCCCAATGCTGCCAAGGCCAATCTTTAAAGTCATCTAGTTCTGCCATACAAGCGTTAAATCATCTAACTGCTGAAGCGGAATATCACATTGTGGCCAAGGCCGTACCAATTGAGATTGAATAAGCGATACAGTGTCTAAACCAGGAATGGTATTTGGGGTTAACCAGTGTGCTATACGAGCAAGTTGTGTTAAACCAAAGCTACTTTCAATGGATGAGCTGATCACTGCTTGTAACCCTAAGCGATGGGCCTCTTCCGCCAAATAGCGGCAATAAGACAAACTGCCTGTCAGGGTCGGTTTAATCACAATCGCAGACACCCCTTCTTGTGCCTCTACCATAAAGCCTTCTTCACGTACACTTTCATCCCAAGCAATGCTAATGCCAGTTTCTGCTGCAAATTGCAGTGACTCTTCACGGGTTTTACACGGCTCTTCCAAAAAAGCGATTCGGTTACGGTAGTCAGGGTTAACATATTTTGCAAAACCGTCGGCTTTTGCTCTAGTCCAACTGCGATTTGCATCCAGACGCAATTTCAGTTCTGGAACGGCCTCGAGTAACAGGTTAACCACCATACCATCACGAACAGCTTCATATAAACCGACTTTAACCTTAGCGACTTTCTCACCTTCCATTGCATCAAGGCTTAGGATTAAATCGTCAGGATCACCACTACATAAAGGCGCTTTGCGGTAGTCCGCTTGTTCAGGAAGCTCCCCTGTTAGCTCCGCGATAGCACAACTACAGCCAAAAGCCACTGAGGGTAATAAACTATTAGAAATTTTGCCTTCTTTCACCCATTCATTCAGTCGTACAATAGTTTCGGCAGTGGCCTCTTCTAATGTTTCACGGCTGAATTCAGGTAGAGGCGAAATTTCTCCCCAACCTTCGTTATCCCCATCTTGTAAACAGACCAAAAGCCCATCACGCGTTTTTAACCGCTGATAACGAAGGATAACGCCTGCCTCCATCGGCAGGCTGAACGAATAAATCTTGGCTTTACGCATTATGGGTTACGCTTATATTTAGAGAAATCAGGCGCACGTTTTTCATTAAAGGCGTTACGGCCTTCTTGCCCTTCGTCTGTCATATAGAACAACATAGTGGCATTACCAGCCAACTCTTGCAGACCTGCTTGTCCATCACAGTCCGCATTTAACGCTGCTTTTAAGCAACGCAGTGCCATCGGGCTATTTTCTAGCATTTCACGGCACCAGCGCACCGTTTCTTTTTCAAGATCTGCATATGGGACAACCGTGTTAACCAAGCCCATATCTAATGCTTCTTGTGCATTGTATTGACGGCATAAAAACCAGATTTCACGTGCCTTTTTCTGCCCAACAATACGAGCCATATAAGATGCGCCCCAGCCGCCATCAAATGAACCGACTTTTGGGCCCGTTTGACCAAAAATTGCGTTATCTGCCGCTATCGTAAGGTCACACATCATATGTAACACATGGCCACCACCGATAGAAAAACCAGCGACCATCGCGACAACAGGTTTTGGACAAGTACGAATTTGGCGTTGGAAATCTAATACGTTTAAGTGGTGCGTGCCGCTTTCATCACGATACCCGCCGTAGTCACCACGAATTTTTTGGTCACCGCCTGCACAAAATGCTTTTTCACCTTCACCGGTTAGGATAATGGTTCCAATATGGTCATCATAACGTGCGTCGGAGAGTGCTTGGATCATTTCTTTCACGGTTTGTGGACGAAAAGCATTGCGCACTTCTGGACGGTTAATCGTAATTTTAGCTATCCCTTCAGGAGACTTATGATAGCGAATATCTTCAAACCCTGTAGAGCAATCTTGCCATTCAATTGGTGCGTATAATTTTTCTTCGCTTGGATAAATCATTATCAGATTCCTTTAACCACAGTGTGATAAAAAATGGTGTAGTGCAGTGGCAAAGCCCATAGGGTTTTCCCGATGTGCATTATGCCCTGCATTTTCAATCAGCGTTAACGGCAAAGCATATTGTTGCGAAACGCTTCGAAACTTTTGGTCTTTTTCGCCACAAAAATAGCGATAAGGACAGGTCAATTTGCGCAATTTATCCGCTAATAAAGGTTGCTTTGCTAATGATGTATTTTCTAGCATAGCAGCAATACTTTGCGGGTTATTTTGTCGACGTAATTGAATTAAACGTTGGCGCTGGGTCACCGACAAATCAGCAAATACAGTTTGTTGATACCAGTCATCTAACACTTCTTCAATCGGCTCTGAACGAAAACGCTGCGCCCAAGCCGCATCATTAGCAGCTCGAGCAATTCGTTCTTTTTCATTGACTAACCCCACATTCCCACCTTCAATCACTAAACCTAATAGTCCGTTAGGTTGATAGTAGCAAGCAAAATGCATCGCCAGCCGAGCGCCTAGTGAATAGCCAACTAAGTAGTATTCATTAATTTGATGATACTGTAAAAGTGCGCTGAGTTGTTGATCAAAATGTGAAAAACCTAGGCAGGGTTCTGAGTGAGAACCCCCATGACCGGGTAAATCGACAGCTAACGATGGAAAAGCGCATGTTTGCTCAATCACTGGTAGCCAATCATCCGCACTACCTAACAAACCATGTAAGTAGATTATCCAAGGAGCGGATGAAGCAGAATGATAAATCTGTGCGGATAACATTACAGTTCCACAACTTCATTCAATAGTTGTTTTAAAGTACGCGCACCTTCATCACTTGGCACCTGTAACTCCACTAGCAAGGTGCCCTGTTGACGATGCCAAAATTGTTGTACGGTTTCTTTTAGTGTTCCCCAGTCTGTCGGAGCACAATATTGTAAGCCAAACATCTTCGCCGCTGGCTCGAAACTGACATTTTGCGGCATACAGTAATAATTTTGTCTTGCTTCGTCTGGTGTGGGTAGCATAGAAAAAATCTGCCCACCATTATTATTCACAACGATAAGCACTGTTGGCGCTGAAGGTTCTCTCAATAGCGCCAAACTATTCAAATCGTAGAGTGCAGAAATATCCCCAACGATAGCCAATGTTGGCCGTGCGGTTGCCCGCTGAACTCCCGCCATGGTAGAAATCAAACCATCAATACCACTCGCGCCCCGGTTGCTATACACCGGATAACCCAATGGAAGTTGTGCCAACGCATCCACCAAGCGGACAATTAAGCTATTACCAACAAACAGTTGGCCTCGAAGAGGCAGTAGTTCAGGTAATTGGTGTGCCACCGCGGCTTCTGAAAACTGGTCATGTAACTGTTGGTGCACGTGATTTTGGGTTTTTTGCGCTAAAGTCAGCAGCGATTCACACCACAAACTTCTCGGCTGCGCAGGATGGTTATCTAGCCAACCTTTAATTGAGCAAGTTAGCTTTCTACCCATATGATTGGCTGGGTCTAGTCGCTGAGGTATTGAGTCGATAATCCAATACTCTTGCGGCTCACAGTTGGCTTGCCATTGTAGAAGCCGCTTTCCCGTTAAGCTTGAACCAAACTGGACGACTAATTCTGCGTCTTCTAAAATAGACTGGGTTTCTGGATGTTGCAGCCATAAGTCTGCACATGGAAAAGGTTGTCCGGTTTGTGACAGCACATCACCGAGTACTGGCCATCCGAGCTCTTGAGCCCATTTAGCGACGAACTCTCCTTCACTTGCACTCATTCTACCCGCAATCACAACGCCTTTTTTCTGACGCCAGAAATACCAATCAGCAACTAATGCCACCGTATTCGTCAGCGGTTCACTTAACCAAGGATGATTAGAACTCCACCATTCACCCAGCGTTTTTTGCCACTCATATTCCCCATCCATATCACCATACAATGGTTCTGCAAATGGGCAGTTAATATGAAATGCGCCATGGTGTAGTTGATTCATGCCATTATCAATCGCGGTTACCAACCACTTCGCTGAAATATCTTGTGTCGGTCTTGGCAACATTAATGATTGAGCTGGATGGGAAGCAAAGATATGTGCTTGTCGAATAGCTTGATTAGCACCGCAATCAATTAATTCAGGGGGTCTATCTGCTGTAAGAAAAATAACCTTCTCACCGGTTAAACCCGCTTCAATCAATGAGGGGTAAAGGTTCGCGACTGCCGTACCAGAGGTCACTATGACCCCAACAGGCTCACGACTGGCCTTTGCTAAACCTAGAGCTAAATGCCCTAAACCACGCTCATCAAAATGGGTATGGCAATGCAATTTCCCATGGCTAATGGCGGCAAGGGTCAACGGTGTCGAGCGCGAGCCGGGCGCAATACAGATATGTTTCATTCCGTGGCGAGATAGCGCTTCGATAATCACTTCAGCCCAACGGAGATTAAAAGCAGAATTCGACATAATATGCTCAGCAAATTATTAGTTATCAATTAGTTTAGACTGGCTGAAATAAATTTCTTGATCTCAGAACAATTTTTGGTGAACTAATTGAAATAAAAAGAAAATAACCATTTTTATTTTATGGTTTTTCGTTATTTCCAAATAAAGACTTTAGCCCAGCGGCTTTATTCTCAATTTCTATCCACTCTTGCTCTGGGTCTGAACCACTGACAATGCCAGCGCCTGAATATAATGAGACATGGGCGCCCTCTATCTGTGCACAACGTAGAGAGACCGCGAATTCACTTTTATCTAAGCTAATAAACCCGCCTGTTCCGGCATACCAACCGCGAGAGAACGGTTCATTTTTTGCTAAAAATTGCCGTGCAACCTTTCGTGGCAAACCGCAGACCGCTGCTGTGGGTTGGAGACGCTGCAAACAATCGCTATCAGAAGGGCTAACTAATGTCGCAACAATTGAACGGTAAAGGTGTTGAATTTTTCTCAAGCGGATCACTTTTGCTGACGATACATCAACCCCCGTCACTGCGCCTTGTAATTGTTGGCAAATATCATCAACAACCACTAAGTTTTCATGTTGGTTCTTTTTATCTTCCATCAACCATTTAGCGTACTCCGCTGCGACCACATCATCAGGGTCATTAGCGACGGTTCCCGCTAAGGCCTCTGAGTTCAGTTGTTCGTCTTGACGTAAGTATAAACGTTCGGGTGTTGACGAAATAAAACCTGAATGCGCGCTGAAGGCCATCATAAAATGGTAACAATGGTGATTCACCTGCTGACTTTGTGCTAAAAACTCAGCAACCGCAATTGGCTTAGACAGAGTCAGTTTTGTTTCCCTTGCCATAACCACTTTTTCCATTTTTCCTGACTTCATGTCATCAATAGCGCAATTTAATAAACGGCACCATTCATCATGCGTAGGAATATGTTCCTGTGCAGTAATATCGGCGTCAAGAGTCAATGTCACTTGAGAAGCGGATTTTAATTGCTGTAAAAAATGGATAGCATTTAACCTATCTTCTTCACCTTCTATATTGACACTAACGCTAATCGTCGAACGTAACCGATGAATTTCAATGCGAGGCAAAAAACAAAAAGTTGCTTGGCGTTTTATCTCTTCAGGGATACCATCTCCAACTGCATTCCAACCATTAAGCCCCCATAGACGCATCTCTGGCATATCAGGATATTGTGATAAAAAAGCTTGTGCTGTATCTATCGAATCAAAGGACTTCACCATCCCAAGAGCACTGCATTCTTCGGCTCCTGTCCGTTGATACCAGTAAAATTGTGGGTAGCTTTCTTGCACCGACAGCCATGCAAGACCAGGGAAAGCGGTTTGCGCATCTAACTGCCAGACAAAACGAGTATACGCTTTGGTTTTTAGTGTCAATGTAGACAAATGGTCCAAAATTTCAGTTATCAGTTGATCAATTTTTTTATAGTTCACTTTAGATTCCCACTGCTACATCACACAAATTTACTACGCGTTATTATATAGCGCAAAACCATTTTTTAATACATTGATGACTAACAGTAAATGCTATATCACCCGTTCAGTACTAAAAGCAGATTATCTGCAATAAACAGGTTACTTTCAGTACATCACTATAATTATCGCTTATGACACAAATAACGATAACCAAGAGAAATTACCTCAAGACAAACCTGCTTACATGAATAGAGGCTTCAGGTTGTTGATAGTATAGCTTATTATATATATTAGATGTCATTCTATTCATTTAATTAATGGAAAATGTGATTTTATCCCCCTTTCTTCTTTCCTCTCCCTCGAAATTGCTTCATTTTCATCCAATAAAAATTCCATTTTGAAACATAATTATATTTAAGCTGCAAACCCATATTCCATTACATATTTATTTAGCCTCAAAAAGTAAAATTACCGTAAATTTTAATTATCATCATATTGTTATGGATTATTTAATTTAGTACCGCTATAGATTATTTCTAAATACATATAACGCTAAATAATATTTTCAACATATATTAGCTTGTTCAAAATGCTATTTTTTAGCTCTGCTTTTCATTTTTTAGTATAAAACTTTCAGCCAATTTCTAGTAGGTTAACAAATATGAGATTTATATTTTCATTTACAATAAATAGGTAGCTTAACCATACAATAGTGCTAATACAAATTAGTGTTCAATCCTTAACTTAATCAACATGGATTTTAAAATGAATACAAAAGAAAATTACGACAGAATTATTGAAAAAGAGCATATAGGCCATACAACCTTAGCTTTATTAACTAATCAAGATGCTCTTTCAACCCGCGAAGTCGGTATTTTTACATTAGACGATTTAATTAGCATACATCGCCATGTTTACTTCTCTCTTTCTTTGCCTTGGAAAAAAAATGATATTCTAAAATGGTTTGGTATTACATCATCAACCACTTTACCAATAGATACAGACGAATTAATTAATACTATTATCAATATTCGTGACCATGCCAATACCTGGGATAATGTCGAGCAACATGTTAAAGAACAGTCTGTCAACCTATCTCTAGCTAGTCGAAACATTATACAGACAGGCCGGCAAATTATTGAATATATTAACCATATGCCTATATTAAAAAGAGTCTCAGACAGTTTGAATGATATTGATGAAAGTGAGCTAGATGAAATATTTTATCAAAGTGATGACCAACAAATAGCGACTGAACTAACTAATATATTGCAATTGATTAAAGATGACATTAAGGACCAATCGCTTAAGACAAGTAATATAAAGAATATCATTTCAGATTTTAGAGTACATATTACAGGAGGGTATCTATCTAATTATCAACACGTTGAATCTTTATTGTTTAATATTAAAGGATTATATAAGCAACTTGAGCCTACTAATAGTGAAAATACAGATGCCCATTTACAAGAATCACTTAAAATGAAAAAACAGGAGCTAAAGCAACTCGACCTAGAGTATTCACACTTTGTGAAACTAAGTTTCACAGGCTTAGCGGGTGGTGTCATCGGTCTCATTATTACGGGCAGTATTTTTGGCTCGAAAGCTGAAAAAATCCGAGCAAGAAAGAATGAGACATTAGCAGAAATAAAATTAATTAACGACCAAATTAACAAAGAAGAAATCATCAAAAAAGTTATCTTTGATATTCAAATAAACCTCCATAAAATCGATGGTTTATTTAAAGATGCACGGCTAGCCGTTGACCATTTAGATTATATGTGGCTTGTCCTCTTAACCGAAATAACCCAATCAATCGAGATGTTTAAACATATCAACAATGCTGATAAACTTATTAAATTCATTACTTATTTCAAACGAATTATTACATCTTGGTATACCATTCAAGAATATTCTACACATTTAATAACGTTATTTGACCAAATTCAACCAAATAACACTCCCCCTCAATAAAAGGTACTCATATGCAAGATAAGCTTGATTTACCGATATTGCCCTCCATTGATATTTATCAGTTAAGGCATATGTCAAATGAAATCTCCGCATTCAATAAAAATATAATACATTATGACTTTATCATACACGGAAAAATACAAAAAATTGCAAGTAAGAGTTTCAATATAAATGAAACAATCAGAAACTCGATACCGAAGCTAAAAATAAAATTAAATTACATTCTAAAAAGTGAATTAAATAGTGAAAACACAAATACACCTGACGGAATTTTAGTCACGAGTTTTATTGAGGATTTAATCGATTTTAAATTAGAGCTAGAAAGAATAATTACTAAATTCAGTTATACCACAGACTCTCTGTCTCTCATTCACGTGGAAGAAAGCAATCAACATAAACTACAGCAATACGCAGAGCAAAAAGAGCTCCTAGTCACATCCAAAAATAGCAAAATGCTAAAAATAAATGAAATCAATCAGCAACACTCCGTTATTACCGCAGCAGAAGATATCATCTTAAAATCTAAAATCACTGATTTCTTAAAGAAACATTTGTTAAATGATGAGTTAATTGACTCAATTGATATGCCAACAAATAAAAAACAAATATTAAAATCAGCCATTGCCTTTATTAAAAATTTATTATCAGTCATTGATGATGGTTTAGAGTTTGCGCAGCTTGTCGAGGTCAGATTAGATTTAGGAAACCAAATTTTAGAATTAAAAGAAGAGGTTAATCACATTGATAAAACAATATTTAAACTAGCTCAACTCATGTTATTAGCTGACCAAATAACAATCATAGACTCACATAAGCTGTCAATTATTACTCAGATAGGTTTAATTAAAGATTACTGGTCGGAATGGTGTCATTTCATTAATGAAAAATCGTCTGAAAAAACATTGAATATTCAAGAGATCAATATGGCAAGCCAGGTACTCATGTCATTCCTAGACGACATGGAGTATCAATATCAACGCCAGTTACCTGACTAAAAAAAACCGGCTACTCTGAAGTAACCGGTTTATCAACAATAGGAAATTTTCTGCCTACTAATTAAGCACAGCAAGCGCTGTTGATGTCATATCAATAAGGGGTTGTGGCCATACCCCAAAGACGATAACTGCAATGGCGCATATAACAGCAACAACCGTTCCTAACGTTGCTTTTTCAGGGCCTGTATAACGTTCTGCATGTTCCGCATCACGGCTATATAGGCTAGCCATAAAGCGCAGGTAGTAATATAAACCAATTGCACTACCGACAACGACAGCACCTGTTAACCACCATAACTCTGCGTTCACCGCGGATGCAATCACATAGAATTTACCAATAAATCCTAATGTAATTGGAATACCCGCCAGTGACAGCATCATCACCGTCATTACCGTTGCGAGAACAGGTTTATGCCAGAACAGACCACGGAATGCACTGAAATCATCTTGGTCATCACCACGGTAAGGGCTTGAAACGATACTCACAACACCAAATGCCCCTAGGCTTGCAAACAAGTAACCCACTAAGTAGATTGCGATAGTGACTTGTGAAGCGACTGGATCGATACGAAGCGCAACCAGAGCAACCAATAAATATCCCATATGCGAGATGGATGAGTAACCCAGCAAGCGTTTTGCACTTTTTTGCGTGATAGCCAGTAAGTTACCAAACAGAATAGAGGCTATCGCAATTACTGAAATGACAATCGACAATGTATTGCTATTGGTGATTGGTGCTTCCAGAAAGATACGCACTAATACGGCAAAGATAGCGATTTTACTGCCCGTTGCTAAGAAGGCTGACACTGGCGCAGGAGCGCCTTGGTAAACGTCTGGTGTCCACAGTTGGAATGGAAACAGAGACAGTTTAAAACCAAAGCCTACAATGAGCATACCGAAGCCAATCATCACCAATGGTGCGTGGATCTGGCTATCAGAAAGGCTTTGACCAACCGCAGCAAAGCTTAAGCTACCCGATTCTGCATACAGTAATGCAATTCCGAATAACAGGAATGAAGACGCTGCTGCAGATAACAGCATGTACTTGATCCCAGCTTCTAATGTGCGACTGCGCTCAAAGGTATAGGCAACTAAGCCAAACAATGGCAATGAAATCAGCTCAATACCGATAAACATTGACGCCATATGATTTGACATAGATAACAGCACCCCACCCGCCACTGCGATAGCAACGAGTAAGTGAAACTCATCTCTATTATCACCAAAACCTTCTAACCAGTGATAAGCAAAGATAGTCGTTCCGATACCTGCAATCAGGACTAATGCACTATAGAACAGCGCAAAGCCATCAACACGGATAAGCGAAGTCACATCCATTAGGTAGCCGTCGGCTACCCAAATGAGTGAAAGCAACGCAATAATAAAGCCAGATACTGTCAGCGCGGCACTGGTAAGGTGATCGCGTCGCCACGCAATGGACAGCATCACAACCACCGCCGTCAACCCGACGATCATCAGTGGCAGTATTGCGATCAGTTCTTGAGGAGTTATTGTCATGGCGAATTACAGCCCTAATGTTGTAAGTGAAGCAGAATACAGGTTATGCAATGTTTCCATCGAACCAATTGATGTATCTAAAATCGGTTGCGGATAGAAGCCAATAATAACCAGTAAAGCAGCCAGAGCCAGCAGCACACCAAACTCACGCGCCGTTAACCCTTTCATTTCTTTTTCTGATTTTGGTGTGCCGTAGTAAGTCTGTTGCATCATCCACAGTGAGTAGATAGACGCAAACACCACACCAAAAACCATAATGCAAGTCACTAACGTGAATTGGCTGAAGCTGCCAAACAGGATCATAAACTCACCAATGAAGTTACCTGTACCTGGCATTCCTAGCGTTGCCGCAGCAAAGAACAGGGACATTCCTGGTAACCATTTAATGCGTTTCCACAATCCACCCATCATGCGCATATCACGAGTTTGCGTGCGTTCATACAGTTGGCCACTAATGATAATCAGTGCCGCACCAGACAAACCGTTGGTGATCATTTGGATCACCGCACCTTGGTAAGCCAAGGTTGAACCCGCGTAAATAGCGACTGTCACAAACCCCATGTGGGATAAGCTACTGTACGCCGCCAGACGTTTGATATCCGTTTGTTTGAACGCCAACCATGCACCATAGAAGATACTGATCACACCCAGCGTCATCGCCACTGGTGTGAACTGGATAGAGGCTTCTGGGAACAGAGGCAAAGTAAAGCGTAACAGACCGTATGCTGCGGTTTTTAACATGATACCGGAGATATCTACAGAACCCGCTGTTGGCGATTGTTCTTGAGTATCTGCCATCCAACCATGGAATGGAACCAGAGGCATTTTAACGGCAAAGGCGATAAAGAAGCCTAACATCAACATAAACGCAACGTTACTAGAGAGCTCTGCTCCCAGCAGTTGGTTATAGTCGAATGTTAATACACCTGAAGTATTGAAGTTTGCTAGTGCCAATCCAATGATGGAGACCAGCATGATCAAACCACTCGCTTGCGTATAAATGAAGAACTTAGTCGCAGCTTTGATATGTTGTCTGTTTTCTGACCCTTTGTGTCCCCAATTGGCAATCAGGAAGTACATTGGGATCAGCATCATCTCCCAGAAGAAGAAGAATAAGAACAGGTCAACCGCGGTAAAAATCCCCATCACCCCTGTGATAATCCACAGCAGGTTAAAGTGGTACGCACCTTGGTTCTTTTGGTTTTCACTCCAAGAGCTCAGAATCGAAAAAGCCCCCATGATAGCCGTTAATACGACCATCAGCAGTGATAAACCGTCAATTGCTAAATGAAAGTCAATTCCCAGTGACGGGATCCACGGCATAAAGAAAACAGATTGCCACTGTGGAATACCTTGTGGATTAACAAGCGAGTAGTTCCCTTGTAACCACAATTGCACGGAAAGTATCAATGTTATTCCCATCGTCGCCAGTGCAATCCAACGCGGTGCGCGATGACTGAACCGGTCAGCCTGCCAGCTTAGCAGGCCTCCGATGAAGGGAATGAGTATTAGCCAGGGTAATAGCATGGCGCAATGTGTCCCTTAATTAAACCAAAAGCAGCAGAGCAAGAATCAGCACTGCACCCAGCCCCAACGAGGCAACATACCAACGGATTTGGCCGTTTTCACTCACTGCAAGCCCTTTATTTGCCCAACGTGAAAGATGTGCAGGGATATTCATCAGAGAGTTAATCGGATCGCTTTCCAGTAGCCATGCAATACCTTTAAACGGTTTTACAAAGACTACGTCATACAGCCAATCGAAGCCCCACGCTTGGTACCACCATGCGCTGAAGAAACGACCCACTGCAGTTTTCGCGATAGCATCGACTATTGAACGTCTAAACAGGTAGAGGAATACCGCAATTAAAAGACCAGCGATAGCAAACCCGCCAGAAATCGCTTCGAGTAAGACTTTACCGTCTTCACTGCCAGCCGCTTCCGCAGGGAATACCCCTTCGAGTGGTTGGTGGATTAATGCACCAACAAACGTTGCAAGGATAGCCAAAATACCCAGTGGTAATGTGTGAGTGATGCCTTTAACCTTATGCGCTTTGATTTTTGCTTCACCGTGGAACACGATGAAAATCATACGGAAGGTATAAATTGCGGTCATTAATGCACCGAGGATACCGGCCCACAACAATACAGTTTGTCCATCAAGCTGCGCACCCCACAAAATGGCATCTTTACTGTAGAAACCAGCAGTAAACAGTGGCAATGCTGCCAGTGCGCTTCCGCCAATCAACATCACAGCGTAGATAAATGGAATTTGCTTACGCAACCCACCCATTTTGAAGATGTTTTGCTCGTGGTGGCATGCCAAAATGACCGAACCTGCTGACAGGAATAACAGCGCTTTAAAGAAAGCGTGCGTCATCAGGTGGAAAATCGCAGCATCCCAAGCTTGCACACCCAGTGCCAAGAACATATAACCGATTTGGCTCATGGTGGAGTATGCAAGTACACGTTTGATATCCGTTTGAACCAGTGCAGCAAACCCAGCCAGTACCAATGTCACCGCGCCGACAACGCCAACTAAATGTAAAACTTCTGGCGCTAATAAGAACAGAACGTGGGTACGAGCCACTAAGTACACACCGGCCGTTACCATGGTTGCGGCGTGGATCAATGCTGAAACTGGCGTAGGACCCGCCATCGCATCTGCCAACCACGTTTGCAATGGTAACTGTGCTGATTTACCGACTGCGCCACCTAATAACATCAAGGTTGCCCAATTGATCGCACTTGAACCTTCAGCAAATTTCTGAGGTGCTAACACCGCCATTTCGCTGAAATTCAATGTACCGAGCTCATTCCACAGGATAAACATACCAATGGCGAGGAACACGTCACCGATACGCGTGACAAAGAACGCTTTCATGGCGGCTTTACCGTTTTCTGGATTGGTATAATAGAAACCAATCAACAGATAACTGCACAGCCCTACCCCTTCCCAGCCGAGATACATCAGCATCATGTTATCAGCGAGAACTAAAACCACCATGCTCGCGATAAACAGGTTAGTGTAAGCGAAGAAACGTGAGTAACCTTCCTCGCCACGCATATACCAAGAAGCGTATACGTGAATAAGGAAGCCCACCCCCGTTACCACACCTAACATGGTCAGAGATAAACCATCTAACATTAGGGTGAATGGGATATTAAAGGTGCCGACAGACATCCAAGTCCAAAGTGGCTGGATGAATACGCTACCTGCGTCTTGAGCTAAAAATTCATTGCCAGCATAGAATGCGACGATGGCCGCTAAGCCGACCGACCCCGCACCAATAATGGCCGAAACGTTTTCTGACCAGCGTCCACGGGAGAAGGCTAACAGTACCGACCCCAGTAAAGGCAACAGAATGGTTAAATAGAGTAGGTTCATCCGCGCATCTCACTGACTTTATCAATATTCAGGTTCTGACGATGACGATGGAGTTGCAGTAACAACGCCAATCCAATACTCGCCTCCGCTGCAGCCAGCGCGATTGCCAAGATATACATAATCTGGCCGTCTGGTTGCCCCCAAAAACTCCCTGCAACCACAAATGCCAGTGCAGTTGAGTTAATCATGATTTCCAGTCCGATCAACATGAAAAGCAAGTTGCGGCGGATAACAAGGCAGCTAAGCCCCATCACAAATAGAATTGCCGCTAAAATCAGACCATGCTCTAGAGGTATCATTTTTGCTCCTCCACCTTCGCGATGCTCACAAGATCAGCACCGTTTTCTTTACGGTCACGTCCAACGTGGAATGCGACGACTAAACCCGCTAGTAGTAGCAATGACGCCAATTCGACAGCCAGAACATACGGCCCGAACAAGCTAATACCCACTTCTTTCGCCCCAATGATGGTGCCCTCAATGCCATTTTGATATGACAACGAGGTGATGCCGTAAACTAAGATAGCCAATAAAACTGCGGATAACGCCGCAGGGCCAATCCAGTTTTTCGGTGTCAACCAAGCGCGCTCTTGTTCTTGAACAGAACGCCCCAAGTTGAGCATCATCACGACGAACACGAACAGGACCATAATGGCACCTGCATACACGATGATTTCCAATGCCCCAGCAAAATACGCACCGAGGGAGAAAAACACCATTGACAGAGCCAGCAGAGAAACAACCAGATACAACAGTGCGTGCACTGGATTTGTATTCGTTATCACCCTTAAAGTTGCTAAAATGGCAACTAGACCGGCGATATAAAATGTAAATTCCATGAATATCGCTCCTTATGGCAACAGGTCTTTGACGTTGATAGGTTTCGCTTCGTTATCCGCTTCACCTTTGTCTTTACCTGCAATCGCCATACCCGATTTACGGTAAAAGTTATAATCAGGATATTTACCTGGGCCTGAAATTAACAGGTCATTTTTCTCGTAAACCAGATCCTGACGTCTCCAATCGGCCATTTCAAAATCAGGTGTTAATTGGATTGCCGTCGTTGGGCAAGCCTCTTCACACAGACCACAGAAAATACAGCGCGAAAAGTTAACGCGGAAAAATTCAGGGTACCAGCGGCCATCTTCGTGCTCGGCTTTTTGCAGTGAAATACACCCCACTGGGCAAGCAACCGCACACAAGTTACACGCAACACAACGCTCTTCACCGTCAGGGTCGCGCGTTAGCACGATACGCCCACGGTAACGGGGTGGCAGATAAACCGGCTCTTCTGGATACATTTGCGTTTCGCGTTTATCGAACGCATGTAGGCCGACCATCCAAATACTACGTACTTGGGTGGCGAAACCGACCAATAACTCTTTCAATGTCATGGTTCAATCACCCCTTACTGAGCGTTGTATAAAATCACTGCTGCAGTACCCAGCAGATTAAGCAGTGTCAACGGCAGGCAAATTTTCCAACCGAAAGACATCACTTGGTCATAACGTGGACGCGGTAAAGAGGCACGGATCAAGATAAACATCATCATGAAGAAGCCAGTTTTGATAGCAAACCACAAGAATGACGGCAGGAATGGACCATGCCAGCCACCAAAGAACAGCGTCACAATCAGGGCAGAAACCGTTACGATACCGATATACTCACCGACGAAGAACAGACCGAACTTCATGCCTGAGTATTCAACGTGGTAACCATCCGCAATCTCTTGTTCTGCTTCTGGTTGGTCAAACGGATGACGGTGACATACCGCAACGCCCGCTATCGCAAAAGTCACAAAACCAAAGAACTGAGGAATGATGTTCCACATGCCTTCTTGGGAGTTCACAATATCAATCAGGTTGAATGAACCTGCTTGTGCAACCACGCCCATTAAAGAAAGGCCTAAGAACACTTCGTAACTCACGGTTTGTGCTGACGCACGCATCGCACCTAATAATGAGTATTTGTTGTTACTTGACCAACCCGCAAATAACACCGCATAGACCGCGAGACCCGCCATCATCAGGAAGAATAAAATCCCAATATTCAGGTCTGCAACGTGCCATGTTGGGCTAACAGGGACGATAGCAAATGCTAAGAACAGTGAACAAAACGCAATCACTGGCGCAAGCGTAAAGATTTTCTTGTCCGCGAACTGTGGGATCCAGTCTTCTTTAAACAGCATTTTGAACATGTCGGCGATTAACTGGCCCATCCCAAACGGACCAACGCGGTTTGGACCATAACGGTTCTGGAATAGACCGAGAATACGGCGCTCTCCCAGACTCATGTAGGCCCCACAAGTCACAACAACCAATAAAATGACGACAGATTTAAGGATGGAAATTAACACTTCCATCACTTCAGGAGAAATCCAATCCATCATGCTCCCCTCCGCAGATTATTGACTGACACGCCAGCCATTGAAGGTGCGATACCTGGCATGCCTAACGGTAAGCCAATTTGACCTGTAGATAAGTGATTGCTGAGACGAACAGTCAAGTTAAACGCTTGACCTGCATGGCTAAATTCAGCTTTTGTTCCTGCTACCAAGCCAAGTGACGCAGCATCTTGCGTGTTCAGCATGATATATGGCTCTGGCATACGCTCTTGGATCACTTCTGAACGCTGTGACATTTCATCACTACCGAACAGGTGGTAATAAGGTGCGACAACCCACTGAGCTTCGCTGGCTTGATAAGCCGCTGGAATTTCAGTGAAGTAAGCCAATTTACCTTCTGTTGAATTGAACAAACGGATACCCGGGTCACCAAATAACAGGTGTCCCCCCACTTCGGCTTGGAATTTGTTCCAGGCTTGCGGTGAGTTCCAACCCGGTGCCCATGCAAATGGAATTTGCTGGCGTGGCGCGGTTGGGCTGTTGTTCCCTTCCATTGAGAAAGCAAATGGAGAGTCAATATCTTGCGGTTGACGAGGCTCATGGACAGATTGATTTGCTAGCATCGCTGTACGACCACTGTAACGATGTGGTTCACGCGCCAGTTTTTGACCACGAATACGGAAAGACGCTTTCGGAGCCGCATCAACCATACCTGAGAATTGTGGCATTGCGGCAACACAATCAGCGATAACGTGATCCAGTTGAGACCAATCTGCATCACGCTCTTGCGCTTCAGTTTGCAGTGAATGCATCCAGCGCCAGCTTTCGTTCATCACGATAGCTTTGTCGTAATACGTTGGGTCGAAGACTTGGAAGAAACGTTGTGCACGACCTTCTTGGTTAATCAACGTACCGTCTGCTTCAGCAAAACTCGCTGCAGGCAGAACTAATGTTGCTTTATCCATGATGTCCGTTTGCTGATGGTCTGCAACAATCAAGTGGCTCAATTTTGCGAGTGCGCTATTGACCGCATCCACGCTGCTGTGACGGTACAAGTCGTTTTCGATAACAACAGCCACATCCGCTTCTTTCGCTTCAATGCGAGCTAAAGCGCTATCTAGTGGCTGTGCGTTCATCATTGCCAGACCGAAACTATTTGCATGAGACGCTAAGTAAGATAACCCAACATTCGCGCCTTTCGCTTTCAGTGCAAATGCCACGTTAGCAGCCGCTTGGATCATTGCCTCGCTGGCACTATGGCTACCACTGATAATTAATGGTTTTTTCGCACCCGCTAAGGCCTGAGCAATGGTTTCCACTTTGGCTTTTAAGTCTGCCGGTAAATCATTCACCGCAGGGGCTTCGCCATTAATCATATTGGCGATTGCAAAACCAAAACGCGCTTGGTCAGCGACTGGAGCACGGTAATTAAAGGCGGCCATATCGTCTAAGCGAGTATCATCAACATTGGTAATAAACAGCGGATATTTCGCGTGTTGGCCAATGTTTTGGATAGCGGCGATTTGCCAGTCAGCGACTTTCTGCGCTGCGGCCATTTCACGTGCTTTACCTTTCACGGCTTGACGAACAGATAACGCCATACGTGCGCCCGTCTGAGTTAAATCTTCACCCAGTACCAGTACCGCATCATAGCCTTCCACTTCACGCAATGTTGGGGTATAGATACCACCATTTTGCAAAATGTTTTGCATCAGCGCTAAGCGACTTTGCTCACCCGCAGAAATACCTGAGTAGAAGTTTTCTGCACCGACTAAAGCGCGCAATGCATAGTTGCTTTCAACGCTAGCACGCGGCGAGCCGATACCAATCACTTTTTTCGCTTGATTGATAATTTGCGCACCGCTTTGCATCGCTTCGATAGCCGAAATCACGTTCTTAACGCCATTTTTATTGAGTACGGCTTGGCGAGGACGGTCTTTACGGTTGACGTAACCATAACCAAAGCGACCACGGTCACACAGGAAATAGTGGTTTACCGAGCCGTTATAACGGTTTTCGATGCGGCGGATTTCACCATAACGCTCACCGGGGCTAGTATTACAACCGATACTGCACTGCTGGCAGATACCCGGTGCAAATTGCATATCCCATTTACGGTTATAGCGCTCAGAGTGAGTTTTGTCGGTGAATACCCCAGTAGGGCAAACTTCAACTAAGTTACCGGAGAACTCGCTTTCCAGCGTACCGTCTTCAGTACGACCGAAATACACATAGTTATGTGCGCCATAAACCCCTAAATCGGTGCCATCTGCGTAATCTTTGTAGTAACGAACACAACGATAACACGCGATACAACGGTTCATCTCATGACTAATAAATGGACCGAGATCTTGGTTAATGTGAGTACGCTTCGTAAAACGATATTTACGCATATTATGACCGGTCATTACCGTCATATCTTGTAGGTGACAGTTCCCACCTTCCTCACAGACTGGGCAGTCATGAGGGTGGTTGGTCATCAGCCATTCCACGACACTTTCACGGAATTGTTTGGCTTCTTCATCATCAATTGAGATGTAAGTCCCTTCCGTTGCGGGTGTCATACAAGACATTACTAGGCGACCGCGAGTGTCATCTGCGTTCTGATACTGCTTAACCGCACACTGGCGGCAAGCGCCAACGCTTCCCAGCGCCGGATGCCAGCAAAAATAAGGAATATCTAGCCCGAGAGAAAGACAGGCTTGTAACAGGTTTTCAGACCCGTTTACGTCATATTCTTTGCCGTCTACATATATTGTAGCCATAGTCAGCATGCTTCCCAAAGGCCCGCATAAAGCAGGCGTTAATCAAAAATACGTTCTTCGTGAAAAATCTCTTTAGCGGTTGCTCAATCGCTAAATAATTACCAGCGCTGCTTCAGCAGGTTGGGCTGGATACCCGCAATCTGCACAATGTTACGCAGATCTTTTTGCGAAATACCCGCTTCGAATTCATCACGGAAATATTTGATGGCACTTTGTAGCGGTTCGACCGCACCCGGTGCGTGAGCGCAGAAAGTTTTACCCGGCCCTAAGAAACGGCAAAGTTGCTCTAGGGTTTCAATATCCCCCGGCTGCCCTTCACCTTTTTCCAGCGCTTGTAAAATTTTCACACTCCATGGCAAACCATCGCGGCACGGTGTACACCAACCACAGGATTCACGGGCAAAGAAGGTTTCTAGGTTACGCACTAACGAAACCATGTTGATCTCATGATCAACCGCCATCGCCAATGCAGTACCAAGACGGCTTCCCGCTTTGGCAATATTTTCGAAATCCATCGGTAAGTCGAGATGGTCGTTGGTCAGGAAGTCTGTCCCTGCGCCACCCGGCTGCCATGCTTTTAATTTTAGTCCATCACGCATACCACCTGCGTAATCTTCCAGCACTTCACGTGCCGTCGTACCAAATGGCAGTTCCCACAGACCCGGGTTTTTCACACGGCCAGAGAAACCCATCAGTTTAGTACCCGCATCTTTACTCTTACCTGCGCTTAAATCGATATACCATTGGTCTCCGTGCTCTAAAATAGCAGGCACGTTACAGATGGTTTCAACGTTATTAACGCAAGTTGGTTTACCCCAAGCACCTGATGTGGCAGGGAATGGTGGCTTAGAACGCGGGTTAGCACGGCGGCCTTCTAAAGAGTTAATCAGTGCGGTTTCTTCACCGCAGATATAACGCCCAGCGCCGGTGTGGACAAATAGTTCAAAATCGAAACCTGAACCGAGGATATTTTTGCCTAATAGACCTGCCGCTTTAGCTTCTTCGATGGCACGACGCAGGTTTTGCGCGGCTTCAACGTATTCACCCCGTAAGAAGATATAACCACGGTAAGCTTTAAGTGCATAAGCGCCCGTGATCATCCCCTCAACTAACAAGTGAGGAAGTTGTTCCATCAATAGACGGTCTTTATAAGTGCCCGGTTCCATTTCATCCGCATTACATAAAAAGTAACGCAGTTTCATGTTTTCGTCTTTTGGCATCAGGCTCCATTTCAGACCCGTTGAGAAGCCCGCACCGCCTCGCCCTTTCAGGCCAGCGTCTTTCACGAGATTCACAACTTCATCCGGTGCCATGCCTTTGAGCGCACGCTCAAGACCTTTGTATCCGTTTTTACTGCGATACTCATCTAACCAAACAGGCTGATTGTCATCACGCAAACGCCATGTTAGGGGATGAGTTTCAGCAGTACGGATCACTGGATTAACAGAATTTGTCATGGATACTGCTCCAGTAATTTTTGAATATTTTCAGGCTGCACGTAGCTGTGAGTGTCATCATCGATCATCATCGTTGGACCCTTGTCACAGTTACCTAAGCAACAGGTCGGCAGCAATGTAAAACGGCCATCAGCTGTTGTTTGGCCCGGGCGAATATTAAGCTGTTTAATGATTTCAGCTTCTAAGCCCTGATAACCTGTAATATGGCAAACAACACTGTCGCAATAGCGAATAATGTGGCGACCCACTGGTTGGCGGAAGATTTGGCTATAGAATGTCGCCACCCCTTCAACATCACTAGCTGGGATACCTAAGACGTCAGCGATAGCATGGATCGCACCATCTTCAACCCAACCGCGGTTTTTTTGCACAATTTTCAGTGCTTCAATTGAGGCAGCACGTGCGTCCTCGTAATGGTGTTTCTCACCTTCAATCTCTTCGCGCTCTTTCTCGGTTAAGACAAAGCCATGATTGACTTGCGGTTCAAACACATTCACGACATTGAGCTCGTTGTGCTTCTCATTTTCGTTATGTTCATTATGCATGGTTAGCGATCCACATCCGACATTACAAAATCGATACTACCCAGATAGACGATTAAGTCTGAAACTAAGCTGCCTCTGATAACCGCAGGAATTTGCTGCAAGTGAGCGTAGCTCGGCGTACGAATACGCGTGCGGTAGCTCATTGTGCTGCCATCACTGGTTAAGTAGTAGCTGTTGATCCCCTTCGTCGCTTCAACCATCTGGAATGACTCATTTGCTGGCATCACCGGACCCCAAGACACTTGTAAGAAGTGGTTGATCAGGGTTTCGATGTGCTGCAACGTACGCTCTTTTGGTGGCGGAGTTGTCAGTGGATGGTCAGCTTTGAAAGGACCTTCTGGCATATTCTTATAGCATTGCTCAAGAATACGGATACTCTGGCGCATCTCTTCCACTTTGATCATCACACGGTCATAACAGTCACCGTTATGCGCGATAGGGATATCAAATTCGAAGTTTTCATAGCCTGAATATGGACGCCATTTACGCACGTCAAAATCAACGCCTGTTGCACGTAATCCAGCCCCTGTCACCCCCCATGCCAACGCCTCTTCTTTTGAGTACATTGCGGTACCAATAGAACGGCCTTTTAAGATGGAGTTTTTCAGTGCGGAAGTGACATAAGACTCTAAACGTTTTGGCAGCCAGTCTAATAACTCACGCAGCAGTTTTTCCCAGCCACGTGGTAAGTCGTGAGCGACACCACCTATACGGAACCATGCAGGGTGCATACGGAAACCGGTAATCGCTTCAATGACGTTGTAGACTTTTTGACGGTCAGTAAACGCAAAGAAGACTGGGGTCATCGCACCAACGTCTTGGATATAGGTACTGATGTACAGTAAGTGGCTGTTGATACGGAATAACTCAGACAACATGACACGGATCGTTTTGACGCGATCTGGCACTTCAATGCCTGCCAATTTTTCAACGGCCAACACATATGGCATTTCATTCACACAACCACCGAGGTACTCGATACGGTCGGTGTAAGGAATGTAGCTGTGCCATGACTGGCGTTCACCCATTTTTTCAGCGCCACGGTGGTGGTAGCCGATATCAGGTACGCAGTCGATAATTTCTTCGCCATCCAATTGCAGTACGATACGGAACGCACCGTGTGAGGATGGGTGGTTTGGCCCCAAGTTCAGGAACATGAAATCTTCGTTTTCATTTCCGCGTGCCATGCCCCACTCTTCTGGTTTGAAAGTCAAAGCTTCCATTTCCAGATCTTGTTTCTGCTTAGTCAGCACAAAAGGGTCGAACTCGGTCGCACGCGCAGGGTAATCCTTACGCAGTGGGTGGCCTTCCCAGCTTGGTGACATTAAAAGGCGGCGTAGATTCGGGTGACCTTGGAACGTTATACCGAACATGTCCCACACTTCACGCTCATGCCAATTCGCATTCGGGAACAGTGAAACAATAGAAGGCACGTTTAAGTCTTTCTCATTAAGAGCGACTTTTAACATGATATCGCGGTTACGATCGATGGAGATGATATGATAGAAAACACTAAAATCTGCTTCTGGCAGACCTTGACGGTGAATTCGTTGACGTTCATCTACCCCATGTAAGTCAAATAACATGACATACGGTTTTGGTAATTTCTTTAGGAAATCGACCACTTCCAGTAACTGTTCACGACGCACCCAAAGCACTGGCATACCAGTGCGAGTTGCTTGAACAGAAAAGGCATCCGGCCCAAATTGATTGCGCAGTTCCAGAAGCACAGGGTCGTTTAAGTGATCCTGTGTCTGCCATCCTGGCTGGTTACTACTCGCTTGCGCTATCTGATCTGTCATCATTCTTCACCATAACGCTTGATCAGGTTTATTATTTCGCAACAACATTGCTCTGTTACGCTGTATGGCTTTAAGCCTTAAATTTCGTCTGGTGTACGCAGGTTTGTCACTGCAATACGTTCACCATGCTTTCTTTCTCTTTCTGATTGCATATTGGCACGGTAAACCCCTTGGTCTCCAACGACCCAAGATAGCGGACGACGCTCTTTACCGATAGATTCTTGCAATAGAAGCAGAGCCTGCATATAGGCTTCTGGGCGTGGTGGGCAACCTGGGATATATACATCCACAGGAATAAATTTATCGACGCCTTGTACAACAGAATAAATGTCATACATGCCACCAGAGTTGGCACATGAACCCATGGAAATAACCCATTTTGGTTCAAGCATTTGGTCATACAGACGTTGAATAACAGGTGCCATTTTTGTGAAACAAGTACCTGCAACTACCATGAAATCGGCTTGACGAGGTGAAGCACGCAGTACTTCTGCACCAAAGCGGGCGACGTCATGAACAGCCGTGAACGAAGTCACCATTTCTACATAGCAACATGAAAGACCAAAGTTATATGGCCAGAGAGAGTTTTTGCGCCCCCAGTTAACCACATCGTGAAGTGCATGAGAAAGTTTCCCCATGTAAACACTGTTTTCAACTTGCTGCTCCAGTGGATCTGTTACGATTTCCTGGGTTTGCAGTGGGTAACGGTCGTTCTCACCGTTCGGATCTATGCGGGTGAGCGTATAATCCATTGTATAATGCCTCGCTTTTTACTGCGGATGACGATTGCTGATTTTAATAACTTCACTAGGATGCTTTACTTTTCCGCGGGAACGGACTGGAGTCCAATCCAATGCCCCAACGCGGACGAGATAAAACAGTCCCGCCAACAATACCAAAATAAAGATCGCGGCTTCGATGAAACCTACCCAACCGGCTTCGCGGATGGCAACTGACCATGCAAATAAGAACATGGCTTCAACATCGAAGATAACGAAAAACATGGCAACTAAGTAAAACTTAGCGGACATGCGGAGACGTGCACTACCGACCGAGTCGATACCGGACTCATAAGGAACGTGTTTTGTTCTGGCTTTGGCGCGGCTACCTAAAAAGTGACCCGCGACCAACATGAAAGCACAAAGACCGATAGTGCCGATAAGGAATATCGCAAACGCCCAGTTATGGGCTAACGCTAGGATTGATGTAGACATACTCGTTGCTTACTCATTACTTATGGTGTGTTAACTGCTCTTTTTTACATCACGGCAGTATTGCACCACAATTGCCCAGTTAATCGAGAAGAAAGACCAAAATTGATCACAAACTAAAATATCACCAAACTTAAATCAGTCTGTTGACTGCGTTTGGTTTGTCCTCTCTCATTACAATTTACCTTACTTAAATTAAGTAAAATAACCCGTATTTGTTACAAAAACTTCACACTACAAAAACAACGGAACAACAAAAAGTACTCATAATCTGCTAAAACGTGTCAGTGTAATGATACTCAAGTAAACACGCAAACTAGTTTAACTGATTATTCGTTTTTACTACACCATTATCTCAGGAAAAACCTGTCTTAACAGATGAAAAATTGCGCTTTTTATTTGATCTAACGCACACTTTTATTGAAAAAGTACTCAATTTGTTTACATAGCATTCAATTTAACTTTAAGTCTTTGTAACTCTTTTTAACGCATGACTTCAAGTAACTACCTGACATTCCAGCGCTATTTTATCTATTCAATAAAAAAATATTGTTAACAACATAACAAATTGTTAACTAAACAATGAAATTCAGGTTATGCCAGCTACATCACAATTATTTCATGGTCTTTCCTATTTAACCATACTTATTAAGTGGTTAATTGTTTTTTTTATGAGCGGATATCGATAAAAAATTGATAAACTTGAATTTGATAACCTATTAAAAATATCACTGAGGATTATTTAAACACCCACAAGAACAAATTTCTCGATGCCATTTCCCAATATTGAAAATTTTGTTCCACGGTATGAGATAATCGTTTCAGTCATCAGCAGCAATCCACTTTCATCTACCACCAAACGGCTTAACCTACGCGTACGTAAGCCATTCAACCAATGATGCCATCACAACCACAGCCCGAATGTTATTTAGACTGTGATTAACACATTGATTTTATTTGTACATGACCAATAACACATTGATCACAAACAAGTGATTCAGTAATAAACGGACAAAAAAGATATAAAAAAACGGCAATCCCAAGATAATTGGAATTGCCGTCAGTACAATAAATCGATTAAATATTATGCTTAAGATAACCAGTTGAATCGATTAAATTAATTACCTTCTTCGTTGATATCCACCAATTCACTTGCTGGAGTTGCAACATAAGGGATTTTTTTGTTTTCAATCGCATCGAATACAGTCAGAACAAAATCTTTTTGCTCATCTGCATTCTTATACAACCAATACTGAATATCAGGTAAACGAGGCAACCCATCTGCTTCACTCAAAATGCGTAAATCTGCATTTTGCATTTCCATTGGCCTTGCTGTTACCCCAACTTCTGCATTTACGGCTGCACGGACAGCAGGTAAAGAAGCCGCTTCATACGCCACATGCCATGACAAACCTGCATCATCAAGAGCACTAGTACAAAGTTTACGATATGGGTTAGTTTCGTCCATAACCACTAATGGAATGGGCTCATTAGAACGCAATTGAAAATCCGGTGCACTATGCCACAAAACAGGCACAGTTCTTAAAGCCGTTTTGGGATGGTGGCTAATTCTTGCCGTTGTTAAAGCAAGGTCTATCTCATGGTTATCGAGCATTGACTCAATAAACTGTGCCCGTTTAATACGCACTTCAACGGCAATTCTTGGATAGACAGATGCGATACGATTAAGCAAGAAAGGTAATAAGATATCGACGGTGTCATCAGATGCACCAATACGCAATTCACCATCCGCGTCATTATAGGTTAACGATGCCGTTGCATCATCGTTGGCGCGAAGTATTTTCCTTGCGTAGCCAAGCAATTGTAATCCATGCGCAGTGAGCAGTTTATTTCGCCCATGACGAGCAAAAAGCTCACGGCCGACTAATTGCTCTAGGCGCTGCATTTGCTGGCTCACAGCAGATTGTGTTCGACAAACGGCTGCAGCTGCAGCTGCGAACGTGTTAAGATCTGCGACAGCGACGAAAGTACGTAGCAAATCAAGATCTAGGTTCATGATGGGACGATTGGAATTTATCATCGTTCATTCTCTTATATAATTTTATGTTACCTGGTGTTTCTGCTCTCCTCCATGAGAATCAGCGAGTTTATAGCGACTACTAAGCGAGTGCATTTCTAATCCATAGATCTGCAATAACTTCTCATTACTTTACTTTTTTGCACCTTGTCCATTATTCATTGACGATAAGGCATGTGTACAAATAGCATACTTCCAAAAATCAAATAATCTTAATAAAAAGGCAATGTTTTCTTAAAAAACAAGCTAAAACATGCTTTCTTGGAAACGCCTAAATAGTAACATATTTAATGTAATCGCAATTATTTTAATGTAAGCACATTATAAAACTCATTTCACTATTTGGTTATACCCAAAAATATCAATGAGTTATGAATTTAAGGCGCACTTTTCGTTAAAAAAAACACCTCGAAACAATCAATATTACTAACAAAATCACACTAATTATTATGAAAAAAGGCCATTACCGCAAAAAAAACATGTCTGATTTAACCATTCAATGCTTAATATTACATTTTGATACAATTTTTCCTTTTTCACTATTTTTATGCTTTTTTACTATTTATACTCCAAAACATCAAAGAATGTTAAAATTATAATCCAACTAATGCCCTATTTTTGGAATAGACAGCTAACCTAAGTAAGATAATAAGATACCAAACATTACATTTACGCGTAAACCAACCTTTTACACCAAAAATAACCTTGCATCTTCAAAAGCTTCTGAGGGAAGAGTACAGTAAAGGAATAACGCCGGCTCGACCAATGTAACCCTTAGGGTAATGAGAGAACTATGAATAATCTAACTAAATCCAGTAAGCTCGATAATGTTTGCTATGACATTCGTGGGCCCGTATTAAAAGAAGCTAAGCGCCTAGAAGAAGAAGGCAACAAAGTCCTCAAACTCAATATTGGTAACCCGGCCCCGTTTGGCTTTGAAGCCCCAGATGAAATCCTAGTCGATGTCTTACGTAATCTGCCGAGCTCTCAAGGTTATTGTGATTCCAAAGGGCTCTATTCTGCACGTAAAGCTATCGTCCAGCACTACCAAGCTCGTGGTATTCACGAAATGACGGTAGAAGATGTTTACATTGGTAATGGTGTATCTGAGCTTATCGTCCAAGCGATGCAAGCACTGCTTAATAATGGCGATGAAATGTTAGTCCCTGCCCCTGATTACCCACTATGGACTGCTGCAGTTTCCCTTTCTGGTGGGAAAGCCGTTCATTATATGTGTGATGAGCAGCAAGGTTGGATGCCTGATATTGAAGATATTCGCAAAAAGATCACCCCAAGAACGCGTGGGATTGTGGTTATCAACCCAAATAACCCAACCGGTGCTGTCTACAGCAAAGATCTATTAATGGAAATTGTCGAGTTGGCTCGTCAGCACAATCTTATTATCTATGCTGATGAAATTTATGACAAAATTCTTTATGATGATGCTGTGCATCACTCGATTGCCGCCCTCGGCCCTGATTTATTAACCATCACCTTTAATGGTTTATCGAAAACGTATCGCGTCGCTGGCTTCCGCCAAGGTTGGATGGTATTAAACGGCCCGAAAAAACATGCTAAAAGCTACATTGAAGGCTTAGAAATGCTAGCCTCTATGCGCCTATGTGCCAACGTGCCAATGCAACATGCTATTCAAACTGCATTGGGCGGCTATCAAAGTATTAGCGAATTCATTCAGCCGGGTGGCCGCTTATATGAGCAACGTAATCGTGCATGGGAATTGATCAACCAAATACCGGGTGTTTCATGTGTCAAACCGCAAGGTGCTCTTTACATGTTCCCGAAAATAGATATTAAACGATTTAATATCTATGACGACCAGAAAATGATTTTAGACCTGTTACTACAAGAAAAAGTACTATTAGTTCAGGGTACCGCATTCAACTGGCCTGAACCCGACCACTTTAGAATTGTTACATTACCTTATGCTGACGACCTTGAAATGGCGATTAATAAATTTGGCCGTTTCCTGGAAGGTTATCGCCAATAGAATTGGGTAAAATATAGAATAAAAGCCTCCAGCTCTGGAGGCTTTTTTATTCTAAATCTAGCCATCACTAATAGACTGTATTATTCTGATAATCAAAGAATGGAAATAAAATAAATTGCCACAAGGAAAAAGCCCAATAATATAAATGGAAAATATTTCATACTGCCTCTTTATTTATGGATTGAATATTCATTATATTTTTTTGATTACATAATTCAACACAATTAAAATATCAGTTAATTTATAATCTAAATTAGATAATATTATTAAGACGCTCTTAATTTGACAAAATAACATTAAAATACAGTCTCTAAGTAGTAACCAATTAAAAAACAATAAATTTATATCACTGTCACTTTATTTCCGTTATAATTTTTGTTGTTTGTAGACACCATAAAAGAGGACTTATGAGCTACTTTTTCGCCCACCTTGCTAGAATGAAGTTAATCCATCGTTGGCCGTTAATGCGTAATGTCCGAACTGAAAACGTTTCGGAACATAGCTTGCAAGTGGCTATGGTTGCCCATGCTCTTGCTATCATCAAGAATCGTCGATTCGGTGGTCAGGTTAATGCAGAACGAATAGCTATGTTAGCCATGTACCATGATGCGAGCGAAGTTATCACAGGGGATTTACCAACTCCGATTAAATATCATAATCAGCAAATTGCTCATGAATATAAAAAAATAGAGAAGTTCGCCCAGCAAAAATTACTCGAAATGCTACCAGAAGAACTGCGAGATGACTTCCGTGAGCTAATTATTGAAGATTTACAAACTGCTGAAGAACATTCATTGGTTAAACAAGCTGATTCACTATGTGCTTATTTGAAATGTTTAGAGGAACTTTCCGCAGGTAATAGTGAATTTAAACTTGCAAAAAAACGCCTAGAGAAAATATTAGAAGAAAGAAAAAGCCCTGAAATGAACTATTTTATGGAAAAATTTGTCCCAGGCTTTAAACTTTCCCTTGATGAAATCAGTAATTAATTTTTTAGTAGGAATAATAAATATTCCTACTCTGCATAAGCAGTTATTAATTATATTTCGTTAAATGCGGTAGAACAGTCAGACGATGACGGGAAATGCACATACAGCCGCTTGGAGTCCCCATTAACCCCCAATACCATTTTTCCTTTATCTTCGAAGGTAATAGAACAATAAAAACTCGATTTTGTACGATATTTTTTGCCACTTTTAGTTGTTATTTCAACAACCCAATAATCATATGAATCATTAACACCGAGCTCATATTTAAATGCAAAAATATCTTTCATAACAGCTTTATTTGCAATATTAGACAACGTTTGTGACCTAGGGTATTTTTTCGCACTGCTATTACTAAGGTTATTAATATAGTGTTCAATGACAACAGAACTTAAATCTTCCCCCCAAAAATTTTCAAATGTTGCCAAGCCCAAATAATATCTTTCTGGTGTAACAGTTTCTTTATTCATATTAGATATTCCTCACATTAATTTGTCAGAAATAAGCTAGCATTTAGTTTATCAAATGAAAAAACGAATAAATATTAACGCTTACGTTTTTTTAATAGAAACCATCAATAACGATTTACTTTTCATTCGTTATTGATGGTAATTTTGAGATTATAAATAACAAAAATTAATTAAAGGGAAATAATACCGGTACGACCAAAATACTAATAAACATCACAATAATAGTGAATGGCACTCCCACTTTCAAAAAGTCAGAAAATTTATAACCCCCTGGCCCTAATACCAAGGTGTTAACAGGTGATGAAACAGGGGTCATAAACGCAGCTGATGCAGCAATACCAACAACCATAGCAAATGGCAGCGGAGAAACCTCCATTTGACGTGCTGCAGCAATGGCAATTGGCGCCATCAATACCGCTGTTGCAGTGTTAGAAATAAACAAACCAATCGTAGCGCAAAGGATAAATAAACACAGCAGCATGACGTGCGGACCTAACCCACCCGCTATCTTCATCAAGGCATCAACTGCAAGTGCTATCCCGCCCGTTTCTTGCAATGCGAGCGCAAAAGGCATCATCCCAACAATTAATATGATACTCGGCCAGTGAATTGACTTATACGCACTTTCCATGTCGATACAGCGAAATTTTCCCATTAATAAACAGGCAATCAGCGCCGCAATAAAATTAGGAATTTCATTGGTCACCATCATCGCGACCATTAGTGCCAAGCAAAATAAAGCATGAGGAGCTTGAGAGGCGGCAGGGGCAACCGCTTCGACTTCAGCAGCTAGATTCAGGACAATAAAGTTCCGTGGCTTAGTCGATAAAACCCGGATTAATTTCCAATCACCAATGACTAATAAAATATCCCCTAATCTAAGCGGTTCATCAACTAGTTTTCCATCCAATGCCTTGCCATCACGACGAATACCAACCACGTTCAAACCATAGCGAGTACGAAATTTAATATCCTTTAACGATTTACCCAATAGTTCGGAATCTGGGTTCATTGATACTTCAGCCATGCCTACGTCTCGTGATTGCTCTGAAAAATAATCACCTCGTAAAATCATGGGTTCAAGGAGCTGTTCGCTACAAAACTGACGTAAGTCGTCATCACTCACAGAAATATCAATTAATAAGACATCTCGCTCGCGTAACTCCGTTCCCCCCGTCGCGCTCACCATCACACGACGGAATTTACGCCAACGCTCAATCCCTACCACGTTAGCTTCGTAACGAGAGCGAAGATGCAGTTCATCAAGGGTATGGCCAATAAGCGGGGAACCTTTGCGGATAGCAAGACGGCGAGCTCTGCCTGTCAGCTTGTAATCTCGAATTAAATCACGGAAAGTACGCTGATATTTAACTGGTTGTTTATCAGGTTCGTTACTGCCTAGCCAGCGCCTTGTCAGCCACATGTAGGCGATACCCGCGAATAAAATTAAAATACCAATCGGGGTAATAGAGAAAAATTGAAAGCCTTTGATCCCTTCTCGTACCAATTCACTGTTCACCACCATATTAGGTGGCGTGGCCACCAGTGTCATCATCCCACTGATTAGCCCAGCGAAGCCTAATGGCATCATTAACCGGCTAGGGGACGTTTTCATGCGTGATGCGACACTTAAAACGACGGGGATAAAAATAGCTACCACCCCAGTGGAGCTCATAAAAGCCCCTAACCCAGCGACGGTGAGCATTAAGAAAACCAGCATTTTGCTTTCGCTGCTTCCTGCAACGCGAACAAGCCAGTCTCCCATTTGATAGGCTATCCCTGTGCGAACAAGGCCATCACCGATGACAAATAATGCAGCGATTAGCAAGACGTTAGGGTCAGCAAAACCGGCTGTAGCTTGTTCTAGCGTTAAAGTATCGCTCAATACAAACGCGACAATGACAAGTAACGCTACCACATCCATACGGATCTTATTTGTGGTAAATAAAACTATCGCAATTAATAGGAGGGTCAAGACCCACAGCAATTCTCCGTTCAAAATATCCCCTTTCGACGAAAAAAAACATTGCTAAGAATTTTATTCAGTTAAGCATGTTTTACGGAGAATTTCTTTGATTAAATCACCATTAAGTCAAATTAGACACGAAAAGTTCATAATCACCATTATTGTCAGGCCCCGTAACGGAAATTTGTGCCAGTGAACTCACAATTACTTGAATTTCATCACGACGCGGCATGCCTTCTGGCGCATGGACTGCGACCACTTGGCAGCCTGCTGTTAATGCAGAATGGATGCCTGCCTGCGCATCTTCAAAGGCAATGCAGGATTTTGTAGGAAGAGAAAGTGCTTGTGCCCCAAGTAAAAACGGTTCTGGATCTGGCTTACCTTTGGACACTTTTTCAAATGTTATCCAATGTTTAGGCTCTGGTAACCCTGCCGCTTGTTGACGGCCATGGGCAATTGGTACAGTACCAGAGGTGACAATCGCCCACGGCGCGCCAATTTCATTTAAACGCGATAGCAAAGCAATAGCGCCGGGTAAAGCAATAACGCCTTCAGTATCTTCACTTTCCATTTTTTCTAACCAGCGAAAATAACCCATAATTTCTTCATCACTCGCCTCAGGTAAAAAGTGACGCAAACTGGTTAATGCTGGCTTTCCATGAATAAAGTTAATAATTTCTTCAGGGCTTTTTCCTATTCGCTCACCAAATTTACACCAGCAACGCTCAACAACTGCCAGCGAATCCGCCAATGTGCCATCTAAATCAAATAGAAACCCTTTTGCCTTTAACTTCACATCTCCCCCCTTTACCCTTTAATTGTGCAATTCGCATAACATAAAAAGTTGAATCGATTCTAGCCCACTAGTTAACGCTAAATAGGCATATATACGCAACCTCAATATTAAAAATAATTAAGAATTGAGCCTAAGACTTAGATTTGAATGCACTAGAGAGTTAAAACAGGAAAGAAATGTTAATTTGAAGTTGAAATTTTATACCTATTAATCCCATTTACTCTAAATAATTTGCCTTGTCTCTAGGCGATAAAGTGAAGTATGACGAGATTGCTCTAAATATTCACGCTGTAGCTAAGCGACTAGAAAAGATATCTCGGGGAACATACAAAAGTATGTAACCCGAGTAGCTGAATGTAGTCAACAACACTACAGCGCGAAGAATGATGAGTACTAAGCGTTGAAGATTTGGGATATCTCTACTGCTGATAAATGATACTGCCTTGGACATGCATGCCAAATCGCTAACATACGATTATATTTTTCCCACATTGGTGTTTGTGAGTTAAACCCATGCGTTCCACTGTCAAAGTGGGTATAACGCCCTTCTGTATTGACCATAAAACGAACATAGCTCAGATAACGCGCTTCTGTTGCCGCATCAAAGCCCAAAAATTGCACACGGCGGCCATCAATGTCTTCTTTATTAGCCATGTTGCTATAAGAGACTTGCAGTGCATGGTACATTTCCATGATATCAATAACAGTACGGCAGGTGTCTTCACTTAAATGGCCAAAGTCTCTGTCTAACTCACGCATTTGTAAACCGAAACCACGTTCAATAATGGTTTGTAAGCGGCGATAACGTTCTGCATTATCGGGGTCAAGCATGGTCATCATTTTATATTGATTAGATAAGATCAAGCGTTGTGCGTTAGTCATTTCCATCATGGTTCTCCCACTAAAAAGTATGGCTTATCTTCGCATTCAACATCAATCATAGACAGTGAAAACATCGCTTTTATTGATCTAAACACGTTTTTTGCATTACTTATTGTTAAATCTACCTTTTAATGGAAATCATCTCTTAGATATCTTCCAAAAAGGAACGATCCAGCTGCTTAAACGCACGTTTTAGTAAATCAGCTAACGCCATATAATCGGGTTGCTGTTCAATCGGTGCCATGACAATACCCGCTTCGGTAAATTTATCACGGATCTCGTGAAACCAGCTCAACAAGCTCGATGGCAGAGGCGTCGCAGCACGTTTTCCTAACCACCATAAACCTTGCATTGGCAAACTACAGGCAAACAGTGCCGTTGCAATGGCGGGACCAAGTTGCCCACCTAATGCGATTTGCCATGCTAATGTGAAAATTGCAATGGGTGGCATAAAACGAATACCAAAGCGAACAGCCTTGTTAATGCGAATTTCGGGGAAGATTGGCGACAGTTTTTTCTCCATAGGAAAAGTCTTCAGATAGTGGTTACCTAATCTAAAGCGTTTAAAAAAACCGGGCGGTGTACTTTGTAATGTACTCATGAAACGTTTCCTATCGACTTCTTAAAAACTGAGGCAATAATTTATAGATTGCACGATGGTAAAATGATAGCACATTTAAGATAACGAAATTATTTCATTACATTTACCTTAAGTTAAGTCATTTTACTAAATATCAGCTATTCTAATAGCAATGTAACCCTGTGCTATAACACCACTTTATACGTCACTTATGATTTTAATCAATCAAAGCCCCTATTTTTAAAAAAAACGTATAAAATATAAAATAATTTTAGTAGAATCTACCGCATTTAGAATTGCTGTTGCATTTGTTACTTTTTAGCTTTATCCATCTTCAAAACGGAAGATAGACAACAGTTATATATTGGGGTTATTGGTCGTTATTTCAACACTAGATGCAAAGGTTTACTTTTATAACCCTTTGCTGGAAAGAATAGCGCCTGTTTTATCAACCCCATAAAGGTCTCACGATCTTTAACTTTTTCGCCTTTAACATGATATCAATCATGATGTTTCAGGTCATAAATACGCTAGGCTTTAGCAGTATATTTTTAATCTGAGTCTTTTCATGTTGTTTAAAAGGCTTCACAACAACAATTAACGATAGGTATTTCCATGTCAAGTAAGCTGGTACTGGTTCTAAACTGCGGTAGCTCCTCACTGAAATTCGCCATCATCGACCCAACTAATGGCGATGAATTTTTATCTGGATTAGCTGAGTGCTTTAACCTCCCGGAAGCCCGTATTAAGTGGAAAATGGATGGTGCTAAGAAAGAAGCGCCTTTAGGTGCTGGTGCAGCGCATAGCGAAGCATTGGATTTCATTGTTAACACTATTCTTGCTGAAAAACCTGAGCTATCAGAGCAAATCACCTCCATTGGCCACCGTATTGTTCATGGTGGTGAGAAATTCACCTCTTCTGTATTAATTACAGACGAAGTGATTGAAGGCATCGAAGCGGCTATTCCATTCGCGCCATTACATAACCCTGCTCACCTTATCGGTATTGAAGAAGCAAGAAAATCTTTCCCGCATCTGATCAACAAGAATGTCGCTGTCTTTGATACCGCATTCCATCAGACCATGCCGCAGGAAGCTTATCTGTATGCATTGCCATACGAATTATATTCAGAGCATAGTATCCGCCGTTATGGTGCGCACGGTACAAGCCATTACTATGTTTCCCGTGAAGCCGCGAAAAAACTCAACAAATCTGTTGATGATCTAAACGTTATCACTTGCCACTTAGGCAACGGTGGTTCTGTTACTGCTATTGTTAATGGTAAATGTGTAGATACGTCAATGGGCTTAACGCCATTAGAAGGTCTGGTAATGGGAACTCGTAGTGGTGATATCGACCCTGCAATTATTTTCCATTTACATGATTCTTTAGGCATGAGCGTTGATCAAATCAACAAAATGCTGACCAAAGAGTCTGGTTTATTAGGTTTAACTGGCGTAACTAGCGACTGCCGCTACGTTGAAGACAACTACGGCACTAAAGAAGATGCCACTCGCGCAATGGATGTTTTCTGCCATCGTTTAGCTAAATACGTTGGTGCATACAGTGCACTGATGGAAGGCCGTCTTGACGCTATCATCTTCACAGGTGGTATTGGTGAAAACTCAGCGCAAGTTCGTGAAATTACTTTGAAGAAACTGGCTATCCTTGGTTTCGAATATGACCATGAGCGTAACTTAGCAGCACGCTTCGGTAAAGAAGGTTTAATCACCACCGATAACAGCCGCCCTGCTCTGGTTATCGCAACCAATGAAGAGTTGGTTATCGCCCAAGATACTGCGCGTTTAACCGCATAAGCAACTTCTACCGCCAGCAACATGCTGGCGGTATCGTTTTGTCATTAGAGTAACCGAAATAAAGAGGTTCCCGTGTCCCGTACAATTATGTTAATACCTACTGGCACCAGCGTTGGCTTAACTAGCGTTAGCCTAGGTGTCGTTCGCTCAATGGAACAAAAAGGTGTTCAATTAAGCGTTTTCAAACCTATCGCACAGCCACGCGTCTCTGGCAACAAAGACCAAACCACTGAAGTCCTGCGCTCTCATTCAAGTATTACTACCATTGTTGAACCCTTAACAATGGAATACGTTGAATCGCTACTGACCTCTTCCAAAAAAGATGTGTTAATGGAAGAAATCGTCGCTCGCTATCATGACCACACAAAAAATGCGGAAGTGATTTTAATTGAAGGTTTAGTGCCAACACGTAAACATTCATTTGCTCAATCATTAAACTATGAAATTGCCAAAACATTAGGCGCAGAGATTGTTTTTGTCACTGCACCAGGCAATAGCTCCATTACGCAAATGCAAGAACGTTTAGAGTTAGTACGCAACGAATTCGGCGGCCAACGTAATAAAAATATTATCGGTGTTATTATCAACAAGGTGAATGCGCCTGTTGATGAGCAAGGCCGTACTCGCCCTGATCTGTCTGAAATCTTTGATGATTCAACTAAAGCGACAGTGGCTAACCTCGATACCAAGCAACTTTCTGCGCTGAATTTACCTGTACTTGCATCCATTCCATGGAACTTTGATTTAATTGCCACTCGTGCTATGGACATGGCAAGGCACTTAGGTGCAGAAGTTGTTAACGAAGGTGAAATCAAAACCCGTCGCGTTAAATCTGTGACTTTCTGCGCACGTAGCATCCCTCACATGCTTGAGCACTTCCGCCCTGGCTCACTATTAGTGACCTCCGCAGATCGCCCTGATGTGTTAGTTTCTGCATCACTAGCGGCAATGAATGGTGTTGAAATCGGTGCGGTTCTACTAACGGGTGGCTACAACATTGACCCGCCTATTCGCCAACTGTGTGAACAAGCGTTCGAAACAGGCCTGCCGGTGTTTATGGTGAAAAGCAATACATGGCAAACATCACTGAATCTGCAAAGCTTTAGCTTAGAAGTCCCTGCAGATGACCACGAACGTATTGAAAAAATTCAAAACTACGTGGCTCGTCATATTAGTAGCGATTGGATCGAATCACTGGTTGCAGACTCTGAGCGCCCTAACCGCCTCTCACCACCTGCTTTCCGTTATCAGTTAACTGAATTAGCGCGTAAAGCTGGCAAACGTATCGTTCTTCCTGAAGGCGACGAGCCACGTACCGTTAAAGCTGCATCTATCTGTGCAGAGCGCGGCATCGCAACTTGTGTACTGTTAGGTAACCCAGAAGACATTCGTCGCGTTGCGGCAGCGCAAGGTATTGAGCTCGGCACTGGCATTGAAATTGTCGACCCAGTTAAAGTACGTGAAGAGTACGTTGCTCGCCTCGTTGAATTACGTAAGAGCAAAGGAATGACTGAGGTTGTTGCTCGCGAGCAATTAGAAGATAACGTCGTATTAGGGACATTAATGCTGGAAAAAGGCGAAGTTGATGGCCTAGTTTCTGGTGCAGTTCATACGACGGCAAATACTATTCGTCCACCGCTACAATTAATTAAAACAGCACCGGGCAGCTCATTAGTTTCTTCTGTTTTCTTTATGCTATTACCTGAGCAAGTGTTTGTTTATGGTGACTGCGCTATCAATCCAGATCCAACTGCAGAGCAATTATCAGAAATCGCTATCCAATCTGCTGATTCCGCAAAAGCGTTCGGTATTGACCCACGCGTTGCGATGATCTCTTATTCTACTGGTGATTCAGGTGCAGGTAGTGACGTTGAGAAAGTGCGTGAAGCAACACGTTTAGCGAAAGAGAAACGCCCAGACTTAATCATCGATGGCCCATTACAATATGATGCGGCAGTGATGGCTGACGTTGCTAAATCTAAAGCTCCTAATTCGCCAGTTGCAGGTAAAGCGACCGTATTTATCTTCCCTGACTTGAATACCGGTAATACCACTTATAAAGCAGTACAACGTTCTGCTGACTTAGTGTCTATTGGTCCAATGCTGCAAGGTATGCGTAAGCCTGTCAATGACTTGTCTCGTGGTGCATTAGTTGATGACATCGTTTATACGGTTGCATTAACTGCAATCCAAGCCGTACAAAACGAAAACGCATAATTCATCTCTATGATGTAAAAAAGCGCTCAGTTGAGCGCTTTTTTTATATTTGAAACCAATAAGCACAAATAAACAAATTAATTACCATAAAACTATCATCTAGTTTATTAGTCGCATTTTTTATTAACTATATCAAATTTACAGATGATAGCATTCGCACTAATTTTTTGTGTCGCATCATAGCAATGGTAATAATATGAATCACCTAACTAAAAATCTTATAATCATAATCGGTACTTTATTCCTAGCATCTTGTTCTAGCCGCCTTCCTTCCTCAACAGAACAATCAAATTTTTTGAGTAACTATGACCGTTTATCTGAAGTTAAAACACCGTCTGGCAATATAATCAAAGCATGGCATTCAGACCAACTAAATACAACTCAAAAAAATAAGCTTATTTTTACCCCTATAAAATTTAAACCGCTTAATGAACACAATAAAATAAATGAAAAATTCGCAACGGTTCTACTTAATTACACGAATCAACAGGTCAAAAAAGAACTAGAAAAGCACTTTGAATTAACCCAAACACCAGGGCCTAATACATTACAATTTGCAGGTGTCATTACCTCTGTTAGCGCAACTGCTGAAGAACTCAAACCCTATGAAGTTTTACCTGTTATGTTAGTGATAGCAGGAACCCAACTTGCAGTAGGAAGCCGAGATGCTGACACGAATATTTATTTTGAATGGAAAGTCACTGACTCACAAACTGGGTTGCCTTTATATGAAGCCATTAGGAAAAACAGTGGGAACCAATTAAGTAATACTGAACAGGTGATAACCTTAGAAGACTTAAAGGACGCTGTTGATATTATCGCGGATGAAGTTGTTCCAAATGCATAATATGTCATTACGGATGGTAAATAAAATTACCATCCGTAATTTAATAGACTATCTTTTACGCGTAAATAATGAAACCACTACAGCAACAATAATATTCAGAATAAATGCCGCAATACCGATATTCATGAAACTTAAACTTTCCCCTAACCAAGGGAACAATTGTGCTAACGAAATTTTCTCGATATAGGTTACCGCAAGGAATAAAACTCCCGCAGAAATCCCACAAATAGCACCTGCTGGTGTCATTGGGTTTTGTTGTTTAAAGCTCATCAATAAAGCAGGGAAAAACTGTGCAACAATATTCACGCCGAGTAACATAATCGCTACGAGAGTATCGTTACTGTGGAAAATAAAATACAAGCTGACTAACGCAACAACAGGCACCATAAAGCGTGCATAAACACCTGACTGACGTTTTTCTTCACTCACACCCATCGCTTTTTGCACAACGCCTGCTAACATATTGGAGGTGGTTAACAACAACATCGATCCTGGAACTAATGCCGTTAGCATACCCGCAGCGCCAATAAAACCGACAACAATAGGTGAGAAGGTGCTTTTAGATATCTCAAACAGCGATAAATCCACCGCGGCCCCTTCAAGATGCGGAATTTGCAATATAGACGCATAGCCGACAAAAAAAGCAAATAGCATAATCAAGCTGTAAGCTGGGATCAAAATACTATTACGTTTCAGAGATTTCTCATCTTTTGCGGTAAACACTGCGGCCATATAGTGTGGCCAACAGAAATAGGCAACCACAGATAAGAATATTGTCGAAATATACCAAGGAATATTAAGCCCTGTTTCGGAGAAGGTTAAAAAGTTTGGCATTGCCGTATCTATCGCTTTAAACATCTCTCCAAAGCTACCGTAATAATGAAGTGGGATATAAATACCGATAAACACCACCACAATTAAAATCATTAGATCTTTCAGAGCTGATGTCCAAGCTGAGCCATGAATACCTGAAATCATCACAAACAACGTCACTGCGATAATTCCAATCCAAATGGCAATATCAGCTGGAATTGCACCATAAGACGCTTGAGAAACAATAATGCCTAATCCTTTGAGCTGCAAAACAAATAAAGGCACCATCGCAGCAATAGAAATTAAGCTAATTAATAACCCTAACCCCGGGCTTTGATATTTCTTGGTAAATAACTCAGAAATCGTTCTGACATCATTATCTTTTGCGAAGCGCCATACTCTTGGGTGTACCCAATATAAAAAGATCCCCATAAACGCATTGACTGCTAAGGTATATAGGATTGCAGGGCCTTTTCCGTAAGCCCAGCCGCTCCCACCGAGGAAGGTAAATGTGGTATATATTTCTCCTGCACTTAATAAGAAAACCAGCAGTGCGCCGTAACTACGCCCACCGACAGACCATCCTTCGTGATCCATCGTTTTTCCTTTTTTAGCGCGGATAGCTAAATAAATACTAAAAAAGAAAAATGCAGTGATGATAATTAATGAGGAACTCATGATGTTTCCTTAGTATTTTTATTATCTAATACATTGATTAGTAACATCACTAAAGCTGTAATAATCACCCATGCCACAATCCAAAACATTAAAAATGGCAAGCCCATCACAAAAGGCTCTACTTGGTTAACGAAATAAATGCCCACGGTTAATGCTAGAATTGGGAAAATAACTAAATAATGATACCACTTCATAGAAAATTCCTTATTCCATTACCCTAAAGAGACCAATTCACGGGGCAGATGACTTAGCATTTCAACACCATCTTCAGTGATGAGTAGCATATCTTCAATCATAATGCCGCCCACACCAATCCCGTAATATGGCGTTTCTAAACTCATGACCATCCCAGCTCGAAAGACTTCTGTCGTCGCAGCACTCACAAAAGGGGCTTCTTCTAACCCGACAAACACGCCATCCCCATGGCCTAAGTGCCCACGGTTATAATAAGGCAATCCCGAGGAACGGATCAGTGCCATTGTTTCATTAAAAACATCACTCAATGCGACACCGGGTGCAACTCGGCTTAACATATATTGATGACCTTTTAAGATGGTTTGATAAATAGCAGCGACTTTTTCATTCGGTTTACCAACCACAAATGTGCGTGCAATATCAGCGCCATAGCCTGCTACATCAACACCACAGTCAAATTTAATTAAATCACCTTCTTTTGCTGGCTGGTCATCTGGGATCATTTTGGGTGAAAAATCACTGCCAACTGAAATTAAATTGAAGCGGCTATAGTTCGTTTCAGGGAATTCCATCACTTTCGCTTTAAAAGCTGCGGTTAATTCTGCTGAAGTACAGCCAACTCTAATTAATTTACTCGCAGCAGCAATACCAGCTTCTGTAATTTGTGCAGACTTTCTGAGGTGAGCGATTTCCCACTCACTTTTAATCATGCGTAATTCATTAAATAACGGTGAAGAGTCAACCAAATTTAGCCCAGGGATAACCTTATCCAGCCATACTTTTCCAGTATGTGTAATTTGGTTTAATTCAATCGCAACCGGTTTTCCATAAACGCCTGCATCTGACAACGCCTCTTTAAGTATATTAAAAATCGTTTCTATTGGGCTATTAATTGGCCTTGCCTTCATTACTTTGCCATTTTCTGGATTGTAAGGGTCGTCTACATCCACCCAAATTGGAAATGTTTTAATCTTTGCATTAGGCATTTGAAGTGACAAATTCGCCGCTTCAAATTCATTCATAATAACCAATGATTCAATAGAGGGATCACGAAAAATAACCGCGATCGCAGAGCCTGTTTGCCTGAAAGTATACATAAAGAAGCTCGCAAAACCGGTTAAGTGATAGAAATTATCACCCACTGTTGCGATTAATGCTTCAATCCCTTCACGCTCCATAATCTCACGAGCTTTGTGGGTTACGTTCTCAAGGTGTTGTTGTTTCAAAAAAGTATTCTGTTTATTCATTATCATTTTTATTCTCTCGAAGCGTCATATCTACATCACGCATGTGCATCATATCGCAAACGATAAATGTTAAGATCTGCCACATTATATCTAGTGTGGAAATGAATACATCGTTTAACATACAAGTTTTTTATAACTAATAGTTATATATTAGCCAGAAATTAACTTTGCTAGAGATTTGATTTTAGGGAAAATAAAGAAAAGGACTAAATAAATTAGCCCTTTAATCATTTAAGTCTGAGTAGTTATAAGTTTTCAGCACAAGTGATGGTTTTTTCTAACTCATTATTACGCGTTAACCATAAAGAAAGCGCTTTGAGTGAATCTGGCGTAAATTCGTCACAGCGTGCACTGATCTCTTTCGGGGTCAACCAACTGACCTCAGCCACTTCAGACTCTTGTAAAGCGAATGGGCCATGGCTTACACAACTAAACAACCCGCCCCATACACGACAATGCGCATCTTCAAAATAAAAATGGCCATGTTCAGCAAAAGGAACACCTGCAATACCCAGCTCTTCTTCCGCTTCGCGCTTTGCAGAATCAAGGATGTTTTCACCTTTTGTAACGACTCCTCCTGCTGTTGCATCAAGGAAGCCGGGGTGAAAATCTTTAATGTCTGTGCGTCGTTGAACCAGTATTTTTCCCATTCCATCATGGACAACGATGTAAGTTGCACGATGGCGTAGGTTTTCTGCTCGCATTTGGCTACGTGTTGCCTGAGCAATCACCGTATTGTCTTCATCAACAATATCGACCCACTCAACGACTTCGGTTGGTTGTTCCATCCTGTAAACCTTTTATTTTTAAGCTAAAACTGCTTATATCATTAGACTGATTATTATTGTGTGCCAAACAATACTAATCTGCATTGATCCACAACTATAGAAACGATCCTAGCTGAATTTGTGATGGGTTGCCATCATAAAAAAACACTTCTTTATTACAATGATAATGAAATCCTGTTTCTTTAAGGTAGCCCAAGCAAATCATACAAATTGTGTTCACAAATGCTATAGTTAAATCATAACGCTGTAGTTTGTGACACTAATGAAAAGTTAATACGCAAAGTTGGTGTATTGTGACTAAGGTGACAGAACGTAGGCAACAACGCTGCGGTTTGAGTATATTGACAGGGGGGTATCCCCTAAATAGTTCAAATTGCAGCTAGGCGCTAAGAGATGGCATCCTTAGGAGCATACACAAGTATGTGACTAAGGTGACAGAACGTAGGCAACAACGCTGCGGTTTGAAATATGACGGGGATGGCGATGAAGATACTCATAACAGGCGGCACCGGGCTAATCGGAACACCACTTATCCAAAAACTGATCTCTCTAGAGCATCAGGTTACTGTATTAAGCCGCTCTCCACAAAAAGTTTATAGCCATTTTTGCAAGGCTGTTGAGTGCTGGACGACGCTCAATGATCAAACTCACTTAAATGACTTTGATGCTGTCATTAACCTTGCTGGCGAACCCATCGCGGACAAGCGCTGGACAGAGGAACAAAAAAAATTATTGTGTGACAGCCGCTGGAAATTAACTCAACAGCTCAGTGAATTAATTACGGCCAGCGAAACACCACCTCGCGTATTTTTATCGGGTTCAGCCGTTGGTTATTATGGTAACCAAGGCCAATCAGTCGTCACAGAAGACGAACAGCCCCACGATGAATTTACTCACCAACTCACACAGCATTGGGAAGCTTTAGCCGCTAATGCACAATCAGAAAAAACGCGTGTTTGTTTATTACGCACCGGCTTAGTGTTATCAGCGAATGGCGGTTTACTTGCCAAAATTCTCCCCATTTTTAAAATGGGTGCGGGAGGTCCAATTGGTGACGGGAAACAATACATGCCATGGATACATATCAATGATATGGTTCGTGCGATTTGTTTTCTATTAGATACCCCAACACTCTCTGGCCCTTTTAATATGACCTCACCTTATCCGGTTCATAATGACTTATTTTCTGCCACATTAGGTGATGTTCTCAATCGCCCTTCATTTGTGCGAACACCCGCTTTTGTGATTAAGACCATTATGGGTGAATCTGCAGCGCTGGTCTTGGGTGGCCAACAAGCGATCCCCAAACGATTAGAAGAGGCAGGCTTTCAATTTGAACATATCGAATTAAAAGAAGCGCTTACTGACTTGCTTATTCCACATGCTGATCAGTAAATATTATTTCGCCCCCTGCCAGCGGTGAAATAGGTCTTGTTCTAGTTCGATATCAAACTGATCAAGAATGCGGTTAACCGTTTGGTCAATAATATCTTGGATTGTTTCAGGTTGGTGATAAAACGCAGGCATTGGGGGCATGATCACGGCTCCCATTTCTGCAGCTTGAACCATTAATTTCAAATGCCCAACATGCAATGGCGTTTCACGGACACCTAAAAGTAATTTTTTACCTTCTTTCAGTACCACGTCCGCAGCTCTAGTGACCAACGTATCTGTATAACTATGAACAATACCTGATAACGTCTTCATGGTACAAGGCATGATCACCATGCCAGCAGTACGGAACGACCCCGAAGAGATCGCAGCTGCGATATCGCGGCTATCATAGTTATGGTCAGCGAGCTGTTGAACCTCTTTGACACTGTAATCTGTTTCTAATGCTAATGTTTGTCGGGCAGCCGCACTCATCACCAAATGGGTTTCTACCTCTTTGACAGGTTTCAACACTTCAAGCAAGCGGACACCATAAATAGCCCCACTTGCCCCGGTTAACCCAATGATCAGTTTTTTCATTTCGCTGCCCTATTCACGATAACTCACCGTATTATATACAAATCTCACTAGAATGGCAGATATCAACGACGCTGTAGCTCTAGCTATGACGAATTTTTTGGCTATCAGCCGCAATCCCAATTATACACGACTCGACTAAAATCACGTTTTTTCAGATCATCAGGGTGAATAAAGAAATTACCCACACCGATATCCCCCCAAAGGATCCCAATTTCATAATCACTATTGATTTGCAGAAGTAATTCATATTGTTGAATTTTTTCTTCATATTCCCTTGGGTCACTTTGGGTAAAAAATGGATAACCGCCAATGCAGTGAGCGCCTGACTCGAATGCATCACTATAAGGTTCAACCCATTCGTCGTAAAAGTCTTCACCTTCAAATTGGTCTTCATAATCGTAGAGGTTGTCGACCCCTAAAATTTTCTGACCAAATTGGAAATCATCGATACTGATGTACTGCTCCGCGAGCGCATATTCAATACGGCATTGACAGTCTATCGGTGTATAATAATCATCGCTGTGCGCTGCAATAACCTCAGAGAAATCTTGGGTTAATTGCTCTTGGTCTTCAATAATATCTTCCCAATAGATAACCCTGAAATCTTCTTGGTTTTGTCTGTCATTGAAATCGGCACCATATAAATCATCACCGCCAATAAAAAATTGCAAAATACCCTTTTCTGGATAATTTTCGAGTTTAGGCATTTGTGCAAAATTAATTTGTGCCAACAACTTTAAAGGAGTTCCTTCACTATTCGTCGGGTATTTTTCATTCAGTGGCAAATATGGCATACCACCGACTCGACTCTCCCATAACACAGTGTTTTCAATTGGGGCTAAGGCCATTGTAACAAGCGGCTTTTTAGTGGCTTTGATTTTATCTGCGAAAGGTTTAATTACATCAGGAAGGGAATTGAAGTCGACCATATAGCATTCCAAATAGACAGTTAATGTCCCTCTAGACTACTTGATTTTTACGTCTTTTAAATCAGATATAACTGTAACTTACCCTTTCATTTCAAGTCATAGTTATAAAACTATAACTAATTTTCTAAATAGTTTCGGTTACAGCTAGGCGGCGAATGAAGCTATCCCAAGGAGCATACAAAAGTATGTGACTTGGGTAGCTGAATGAAGCCAACAACGCTGTAAATTTAATGACGACAAAAAATCACAATCACCATTAATTTTCTAAATAGTTTCGGTTACAGCTAGGCGGCAAATGAGGCTATCCCAAGGAGCATACAAAAGTATGTGACTTGGGTAGCTGAATGAAGCCAACAACGCTGTAGCCCAAACTATGACGAAAATTTAGCCTTCGTTGTAAATTTCCAAATCCTCAACCTCACTCTGGTCCTTCAACTTTAACTCATCGTCTTTCCGTAAGTTTTCTAAGTAGTCTAAATAACTTTGGTCGATATCCTTTGTCACATAAATACCATCAAATACCGAGCATTCAAACTCCGTGATTTCTGGGTTTTCTTCTTTAACAGCATCCACCAAATCACTTAAATCTTGGAATATCAGGCCATCTGCACCGATAAGCTTACGAATTTCATCCACTTCACGACCGTGTGCAATCAATTCATTTGCATTTGGCATATCAATACCATACACGTTCGGGAAACGCACTTCGGGTGCCGCTGAGGCAAAATAAACATTTTTTGCTCCAGCTTCGCGCGCTAACTCAACAATTTGCTCAGATGTTGTTCCGCGCACAATTGAGTCATCGATGAGTAAGACGTTTTTATCACGAAACTCTGCACGGTTCGCATTAAGTTTACGACGTACGGATTTACGACGTTCTTGCTGACCCGGCATGATAAATGTACGGCCTACATAGCGGTTTTTCACAAAACCTTGGCGATAGGGTTTATCAAGAATATGTGCGATTTCTAGCGCAATATCACACGATGTTTCTGGGATAGGGATCACCACATCGATATTTAAATCTTCCCATTCACGGGCAATTTTGGCGCCCAGTTTTTGCCCCATACGTAATCTTGCGTTATATACCGACACTTTATCAATAAAAGAGTCTTGGCGAGCAAAATAGACATATTCAAAGATACATGGGGTTAATTGTGGGTTATCAGAGCATTGGCGTGTAAATAACTGCCCTCTTTCTGTCACATATACCGCTTCACCCGGAGCGACATCGCGTAAAAATTCGAAGCCTAAAGTATCAAGCGCGACACTCTCTGAAGCGACCATATATTCATGCTCACCGCTTTCAGTAATGCGGCGCCCTAATACTAACGGACGGATACCATGAGGGTCACGGAAGGCTAACATGCCATGCCCAATAATTAATGCCACGCATGCATATGCACCGCGTATTTTCTTGTGCATGGCTGCCACTGCACTGAAAACATTGTCTGGCTCGAGAGGAAAATGGTCAAACCTATCCAGCTCATGCGCTAATACGTTCAGTAGTATTTCAGAATCAGAGGTGGTGTTAACATGGCGGCGAGCAGTTTCAAATAAGCTTCGCGTTAGTTCGTGAGCGTTTGTCAGATTACCATTATGTGCAAGGGTAATACCAAAAGGTGAGTTTACATAGAAAGGCTGTGCTTCTGATGCACTCGAACTGCCTGCTGTAGGATAACGAACATGGCCCAACCCCATACAACCTTGTAGTCTGAGCATATGTCGGGTTTCAAAGACGTCTTTTACAAGGCCATTCGCTTTACGTAAACGAATATTATTTTTGCCATCAATTGTGGCAATACCTGCTGCATCTTGCCCACGATGCTGAAGCACCGTGAGAGCATCATAAATTGATTGGTTTACCGGTGTAACACCGGCGATACCGACAATACCGCACATTTAGTCTTTCCTCATCAGCCAGACGGAGAAATGTTCTCCGGTAGGAAACTTGACGCATTTTGCAGGTAGTCAAAAAACCACCTGATTATATGACTGAACTGCGGAATAAGTTCCGAACGCTGCCAGTCCTCACTTTGAGGTAATGGTGTAAATGTATCGAGAAAAAACAGCAATGCCGAAACAATCAGTACACCACGCAACGCGCCGAAGCAGATCCCCAGAACCCGATCTGTGCCTGATAACCCGGTTTTTTGTACCAACGAGCTAATCACATAGTTCACCACCGCGCCAACAATTAATGTGGCAATAAACAGAGCAGCGATAGCAATGCCATTTCTAACCAGCACATCCTCAAAGCGAGTAAAATAGCCCGCTAAATAAGGATAAAACGTACTCGCAACAAAAAAAGCACAGCCCCATGTAACCAATGAGAGCGCCTCTCGTACAAACCCACGGATCAAGCTAACTAGTGCCGAGAAGCCAATAATGGCGATAATTGTGTAATCTATCCAGACCATATTTTATTCCAAAATTCGCACTCACGACATCAGCGAAGTGCATTCTAACAGAAAACGAAAACGTTTGCGTAACCATTTTTCTATCAATTTTAAAAAAATAGCGGCGAAAAGAAAAAATCATAATCGCCGCAGTAAGTTACTAAATCCCCTTACCTTTTAGGGATTATTGAAATTCTATTTTAAGGTTTATAGCTTTGAATTATTCCTTTTGTTCCCGTAATCTTGTTCAATTCAGGTAAAGCTGCTTCTAAGCGCTGCCTTGAGGCCTCTGGCCCTACGTAAATACGTGTGAGTTTATTATTCACCGGTTTTGCTGGCACCGTATAAACTTGGTAGCCAGACAACCTTAGTTTAGCGACTATCTCCTCAACTTTACTTGCATTGTTCAATGCAATCACTTGCACCACAAATGCTTTACCCTGTGGCTGAGGTTTTGGCTCGGGCTTAGGTTCAGGCTTAGGTTCAGGCTTCGGTTGTGGCTTCGGTTCAACTTTAGGTTCAGGCTTAGGATCCGGCTTGACTGGTTCAACTACGCTCGGTGCAGGGCTTGTTGTCGATGGCCGTGTTTCAACCTGTTCGTTTTGCTGCTGCGTAATGGCTTCTGACAACATGGCTTCAGAAGCCCCTTCTGAAGAAGCGGTGGTTGTCGTACTCACAATAGGCGCTATTGCCTCAATATCTTCTTCATCACCCGGTTTAGGGATAATAGGAATGGCCGCAAATTCATTTTCATTGTATTTTTTATCGCCATCAAGCAGAGCAGGAAGCACAATGACACCTACTGCTACGAGCACAATGGCGCCAGCAAGTCGATTCTGAAATTTACTAGCCACCGGCACTATCCTTCTTGATTTTCCAATAACATCATGACGTGAGCGACGGTATGAAATGACCCGCACACCACAATCACATCTTGCTCGTTTGCATCGACGCAAGCTTGTTGCCACGCTTTTTCTACACTGCCAAACTGGTTAGCTGCTGGTAAATATTGACTAAGTTGGGCCACATCGGCTCCCCTAAACTCAGTTAATGGCGCAAGGTACCAGTCGGTGACTTGTTGTGATAAGCACTCAAGCGTCCCTTTGATATCTTTATCGCCTAGCATCCCAACCACCGCGCGAATGCGACGGTTTTTAGTTTCCGGTAAGGTAGCTAATTTACTGACTAAGTACCCAGCTGCATGTGGGTTATGAGCGACATCCAATATCATTAACGGTTTTTCACCGATAATTTGGAATCGACCCGGTAATTGAGCCGATTTCAAACCTTGATGAATAGCGGATTCAGTCACTTTCTGGGCAATATCAGTGTCAATTTCCAGTAAGCAACTTACCACACCCAGTGCCGTCGCGGCATTCGCTAAAGGGACATTGGGTAACGGCAAATTATGCCATTCACGCTGTGAACTTTTCCATGACCAACTATTTTCTTGCGCACTGTATTGCCAATCCACACCACGACGAAATAACCGCGTACCTAACTGCTCAGCCACTTGAGCAATTGAAGCTGGCATGTCTGGCTCACCAACGACACCATAGTGATCTTTGCGAAAAATGCCGGCTTTTTCATAACCAATGTGCTCACGGTCTGCGCCTAACCAATCAATATGGTCTAAGGCAATACTGGTGATCGCTGCAATGTCAGCATCAACGATATTTGTCGCATCTAACCGCCCGCCTAAACCGACTTCTAAAATCACAATATCGAGTTTAGCTTGTTTAAATAACTGTAACGCAGCCAAGGTGCCATATTCAAAATAGGTCAGCGAAATATCTGCACGCTGGGCTTCAATTGTGGCAAATGCCTCACAGAAATCAGATTCGGGAAGTTCTTGCCCTTGAATACGAACGCGCTCGGTATAACGGATAAGATGTGGTGAACTGTAAACCCCAACGTTTAGCCCAGAAGCCATAAAAATGGACTCTAGCGTATGACAGGTTGTTCCTTTGCCGTTGGTTCCAGTGACAGTGATAACTTTGGGTGCAGGTTGCGTTAGGTTCATTTTCCTAGCAACTTGACCGACTCGCTCCAACCCCATATCAATATTTTGGCTATGTAGGTCGGTGAGATAAGAAAGCCAAGCCTCCAAAGGAGACTTGGCGTTAGGAATGATTAGATTACTCATCATCTTTTTTATGCTTTTCAGAATCCTTTTTTGGCTCTTGGGCATCAAGTTCATCAACGGCGTTAATGTCGATTTCAACCGTTTCCGCTACGATGATAGGTGTCTCATTAAAGCTTGGTTTATTGGTTAACATTGCCAATATTTCAGCTAAACGGTCACGCATCTCAGGGCGGCGAACTATCATATCAATCGCGCCTTTCTCAAGTAAGAATTCACTGCGTTGGAAGCCTTGTGGTAATTTTTCGCGAACCGTCTGTTCGATAACACGCGGCCCCGCAAAACCGATTAATGCTTTCGGCTCAGCCACGTTAATATCACCTAACATAGCTAAACTTGCAGATACCCCACCCATGGTTGGGTCGGTCAATACTGAAATATAAGGTAAACCACGTTCTTGCATTTTTGCTAATGCGGCACTGGTTTTTGCCATCTGCATCAATGATAACAGTGCTTCTTGCATACGCGCACCGCCACTTGAAGAGAAACAAACCAATGGGCAGTTATCTTCCAGAGCTTGTTCAACCGCACGCACAAAACGCGCACCGACAACAGAGGCCATTGAACCGCCCATAAAGGCGAATTCAAACGCTGCAGCCACAACAGGCATGCCTTTCAATGTGCCTTTTAGCACGATGATCGCATCTTTTTCACCTGTTTCTTTTTGCGCAGCAGCAATACGGTCTTTATATTTTTTTGAATCTTTGAACTTAAGGATATCTTTTGGCTCAAGTTCGCTACCTAATTCCGTTGTTGAGTTTTCATCAAGGAAGGTTTCTAAACGCTGACGTGCGTGAATTCGCATATGGTGGTCACATTTTGGACACACGGATAAATTACGCTCTAATTCAGCACCATATAATACTTGCCCACAGCTATCGCATTTAGTCCAAACCCCTTCTGGGATATTGGCTTTATGTGATTGGGTCAAGTTACCTTTCTTTAAAATTTTTTCAATCCAGCTCATTAATGGACCTTTTTGTCTGATTCACTCTGGTTATCACCAGTATGTAATTTTTTTGCCATTAAACCACAATGATATCTCACTGTAGATAAAAACTTGTTAAACCACCTTGCTAAACGGCTTAGTGGTTATCGATTTTTTGCGCTGCCGCACGCTTTTCTTTTGCAGCGATCCGGCGATGACGAATAATTTCAACCACACCCGGCAAAATTGAAACAAAGATAATCGCGACTATCAGTAATTTCAAATTCTTTTGTACGAACGGTAATTCACCAAAGAAATAACCTGCATAGGTGAATAATAATACCCAAATAAACGCGCCCGTCACATTATAAAACGCAAAGTGACGATAAGACATTTTACCCATTCCTGCAACGAATGGCGCAAAAGTTCTGACTATCGGCACAAAGCGTGCCAGTATAATCGCTTTACCGCCATGTTTTTCATAAAAAGCATGGGTTTTATCTAAATAAACACGACGAAAAATCTTCGAATCTGGATTTTTGAATAGTTTCTCACCAAAAATACGCCCGATTGTGTAGTTCACTGCATCACCAATAATTGCCGCGGTGATCATTAAAGCGACCATTAAATGGACATTCAAGTCATTGCTGTCTAATGACGAAATCGCGCCAGCAACAAATAATAACGAATCTCCAGGTAAAAATGGTGTGACCACTAACCCTGTTTCACAAAATAGGATCAGAAACAGGATACCATAGACCCATGTACCATAATCTCTGACCAGTTCAGCAAGGTGTACATCGATATGTAAAATAAAGTCGATAATAAAAGTGATAAATTCCATATAATCCTCATTAATAATAGCATCCATGCTATTTGCAATAATTATGAGATAGATAAAAATTCGCTTTACATCAGTTCATCTGCCAGAAAAAGAGGCCCCATCACATTCTGAGGTAACTCAAATTTCTCTGGGTAATCGACACTCACTAAATACAACCCTTCCGCTTTGGCGGTTGCAGCTGCCTTCGTGCGATCTTTTAACTCAAGAAGATGTGCCATCCAATCAATATTTTGATTGCCACAGCCAATCTCCAACAGACTTCCGACAATATTTCTTACCATATGGTGAACAAACGCATTGGCTTTGATGTCTACCACCACATAATTACCGTGGCGGCTGACATTCACATGCATCACATTACGCCATGGCGACTTCGACTGACACTGGACTGCTCTGAATGAGGTAAAATCACGCTCACCCAATAGCGCCTGTGCCGCTTCATGCATTCTTTTTTCATCGAGCGGGTAATGAAAATGTGTTACGCCATTCGACAAAATTGCAGGCCGATAACGGTGATTAAAAATCACATAGCGATATCGGCGTGCTGTTGCACTAAAGCGTGCATGAAATTCCTCGGCCACTGGTTTACACCAGCGGACAGCGATATCCGCAGGTAAATGGGTATTCGTCCCCATCGTCCAAGCCGCCTCTTTACGGATGGCCGAGGTTTCAAAATGCACCACTTGCCCTGTGGCATGCACACCTGCATCGGTACGCCCTGCGCAAAACACGCTAATTGGCTCCGCAGCAATTTTTGATAAAGCTTCTTCTAAGCAGCCTTGAACACTTTTAACTTCTTGCTGACGTTGCCAACCAAAATAACGACTGCCGTTGTATTCAATACCTAAGGCGATTCGATACAACTGTGTAGACTCAGACATTAGTAAAACAGCTCCTGAGCCAGTTTTTCTGCTGTTTCTACTGCCATCAATGCCCCACCGAAACGCACGTTATCTGCCACTGACCAAAACTGTAAAATTTCAGGTATGCCGTAATCATTGCGAACACAACCAATGCTTAATTGGTCATGACCTGACGCTTCTGTCACCTGTGTGGGATAATCACCCTCTTCTGAGACCTGAATATCCTCAAAACGTTCAAGTTCGTCGTTAGCTTCTTCTGCACTCATTGGACGCAATGTTTCTAAATGAACGACTTGCGCATTACCATAAAAAACAGGGGATTGAATGAAGCTCACCGCAACTGGCAAGCCATCATCTTGCAATACCTTACGCACTTGCTCAACCAAACGACGTTCGTGAACCACACTGCCTTCCATGTCAGCCAATAATGGCAACATATTGAACGCGAGTTGCTTACTAAAACGACCCTCTTCGGCAGGAATACCATTTAATAAACGCGCACTTTGCCCGGCCAGTTCGTCGACTGCGGCTTTACCATAGCTGGAAACCGACAGCATATTTGTCAAGGTAATACGGCCTAACCCTGCGGCATCCACCAGCGGTTTAATCGCTGTTAATAATTGGCTCACAGAGCTATCTGCCAATGAAATAATATTACGGTTGCGATAATCAGCTAACACTTGCGGATTCACATTTGGGACAATCAATGGCACGTCCGGTTCTTGGGCAAATACACCGCTAGTATCGATGACAATACACCCTTCTTGCGCTGCTAAATCGGCATATTCTCGGCTCACACCTTCATTGGCGGCAAAAAAAGCTATTTGTGCCTGTGACCAATCAAAATCGGCCACATTTTCAACTTGAATACTTTTACCATTAAAGCGTACGCTCTCCCCTGCACTACGCTCGCTGGCAAGTAAATACAATTCGCCGACTGGGAATTCTCTTTCTTGTAACAGTGAAATAATAGCTTCACCTACAGCACCGGTTGCGCCTAATACTGCAATATTCCAACCTTCAGTCATGGCTATTCCTCTAAAAAATAAAAAAAATCAAACAACCCCCAATAATTAGGGGCTATTTAATTAGATGTTCATTTTAACTACATTTATTATGCGTGGGTTAAACGTGCCTTAAAACCCAGCGCATTCAGTTTCGATGCCGTTTGTTCATTATCACAAATAATTTCAAGGGATGACCATTCACGGCGTTCTTGGTAATTTTTGCGCAGTTTATCAAATTCGCCTTTTACCCCTGCAACCGCTCTTAACGCTGCGTCATCTCGGCGCACATCATACACGAGATGCACTAACCTTTTGAGCTGGTTTTGCGTTAATTTACCATTGAAAGTTAATTGATTGATATCTGGCTTAGGCAGTAAGGATGAAAGGCAAACTTGTGACGATTTGCCGAGAAACTGACAGTAAGCTTCATAAACTTGCGTGGTTCCTCGTGCTTTGCCTTCTAGGGTATAACCTGCAATATGGGGCGTGCCGATATCCACTAATGCTAAAAGTGCTGTGTCTAAATCAGGCTCTGGCTCCCACACATCTAAGATAACACTGAGTTTTTTCCCGTTGTTAAGTACAGATAATAGTGCTTTATTATCAACTACCTCACCCCGGCTTGCGTTAATCAAAATGGTGCCAGCCTGTAATTTTGCTAAACGCGCTTCATCCATTAAATGGAAAGTTTGATACTCCCCTGACATATTCAGCGGAGTATGGAAGGTAATGACGTCAGCGCGCTCGAGGACATCGTCAAAAGAAACAAATGGCTCGTCGTCCCCCTTGGCTGCTCTCGGTGGATCACAAAGTAATGTTTTGACGCCCCAAGCCGATAACCTAGCGGCTAAGCGCCCTCCGACATTGCCAACGCCAATAATTCCTACTGTTTTATCACGTAAATCAAAGTTATCGCGCTCCGCTAGCAATAATAGTGAGGAAATAACATATTCAACAACCGCTATCGCATTACAACCCGGCGCTGATGAAAAACCGATATTTGCCGTTGATAACCACTCGGTATCAATATGATCAAAACCAGCAGTCGCGGTTCCAACAAACTTAACCGGGGTATTATTGAGTAGTGATTCATTAACCTTAGTGATAGAACGCACCATTAGTGCATCTGCATCAATTAATTCTTGTTCTGGTATAGGACGTCCTGGTACCGCTTTTACCTCACCAAGCTCACTAAATAAAGTTTGAGCATAGGGCATATTCTCATCGACTAAAATTTTCACGCTGTTGTCCTAATCAATCACTTTTTTGTTTTGTGTCGTTATTTATATAAATAAGTGGAATAATATTTTGCCACGGTTTAAGCCAGATGCCTATTAGAGGTTGCCTTCTACGGCAAATTCTTTCACTCGAAAACGGTCTGGTGTCACGCCTGATATTTGCTGGAACATCGCAATAAAAGCGGATGCCGAGCTATATCCAACATCCAGTGCCACTTCATGTACACTCTTCCCTTTTTCTAGCCCCGCAACCGCATGTAGATATCGCAAGCGTTGGCGCCATTCACTAAATGACATACCTAGCTCCTGCTGGCAGCGTCTTGATAACGTGCGTTCCGATGTGTAATAGCGTTTTGCCCATTGTGCTAATGTCGTGTTATCGGCTGGGTCGCTTTGTAACTCTAATAAAATGGGGGCAAGAAATTTGTCTTTTGAAACAGGCAAATAGGTGTCTTGGCAGGAAGACAATGGAAATTGGTCAATCAACACATGCGCCAAACGCAAGTCTTGCGCGGTTTCAGGTTGAACAATACCGCGTTGATACATATCCGTCATAATTGATTGAAATATAGGGCTAAGCTTAATCACACAAGGCCGCTGGGCGAGCACTTGGTTGTATTCATGTGCAAAATCTATGATCCGAAATTTGACACTTTCTTTATTAAAGCTAGCATGGGAAATGTTCGCTGGGATCCAAATGCAAAATTCTGGTGGTGCTAAATAATGTTGACCTGCCACCTCCATTTCCATGATGCCACAAACCACATACAGCATTTGTCCAAAGGGGTGCGAATGGGATTTATACTCAGTGAGAGCTGCCGTTTGCTCGTGCCGAAAAGCCACCAATTCGGGTTCTGCAATATTACATTCACTGATTTGCCAAATGTCTGATTTTAAGTTTTCCATAGTCCTGTCTGAAAAGCGTTATCGATTGTCTGGTTATCAGTATATATAAAAAATCGGACAGATGTATACTAGCGCCCATTCAATATGGGAGAGTGTTTTAATGAAAAATCTTCTTTTTCCGCTAATCGCGGTTTTATTATGGTCAATTAACGCCATTGTTAACAAAGCGGCATCAACAGCCATTGACCCTGCGGCAATCTCATTTTACCGTTGGGCACTGGCATTTCTTGTCATGACTCCTTTTGTATTACGTTCTGTGCTTCGAAATTTTAAAATGGTCATGAAACATTGGTGGCAACTCGCCATTTTAGGCGCTTTAGGGATGATGTTATACCAAAGCTTGGCTTATTATGCCGCACATAGCGTGAGTGCCACCTTTATGGGAATTATGAACTCGTTGATCCCATTATTGACAGTCATTATTAGTATCTTTGTGCTACGCGTTATTCCTACCGTGGGGATTGTGCTAGGTTCAATCCTCTCATTATGTGGATTAGTGTGGCTAGTGAGCCAAGGAAGCCCAAGTGCGTTGTTCTCTCAAGGCTTAGGCCAAGGTGAAGCCATGATGTTGGTTGCGTCTGCGGCATACGCCCTATACGGTGTTCTGACTAAGCGTTGGTCAATTCAGTTATCGAGTTGGGATGCCCTTTACGTTCAAATTTTCTTTGGCGTGATCATGCTGCTCCCTAATTTCTTATTAGCTGAAGATGTCTCTCTGAACAGCCAAAATATTGGTTTAGTGGTATTTGCAGGTATTGCAGCTTCTATCATCGCCCCAGCTTTATGGATCAAAGGGGTTATAAAACTCGGCGCAAATACAACCTCCATATTTATGAACCTTGCCCCTGTATTTACCGCCATTATTGCCATTTTCGCCTTGGGTGAAGAATTAAAAAGCTACCATTTAATCGGTGGTGGTGTGGTCTTACTCGGGGTAATGTTAGCGCAACAACTACGTACTCCACTGACAGAATTATTCCGCCGTGAAAAAAAGGTGGTTCAAGAGGATTCTTGCCAGTAGAATAGAATTATAAAAGCAATAAATGCAATGTCGTCACTCATATGCCCCACTCTGTGGGGCTATGTTTGAAATCCCCTCTATTTCCTCTTCAATTTCTCCTTAATTTTCTTCACCATTCATACTTTGTGACATTTAAAATACCTTCAGTTCACCTTTAATTCGCTCATCATTGATATGATTTATCGGATTACCATTTTCCAGATAAGGGAAAATCCGATTGAATCTTCTGGAATTACAATTAGACTTAAACAAAATTAAATACCCCTTTAGGAGTAGTAACTCCACTCAATAAGCCGTGATAACGCGATAAATCTAAATGGAGCGTGGCAAGTAACCACTATAATAAGGAATAACAATGACTAAGCCGTTTAAAGTTGGGTTGTTCATATTGATAATAATTGCTGTAGCCACTGGCATTTATTTTATCAATAACACCAACCCATCCTCTCCCTCCCAATTAGGCTATGATTTATATCAACAAGGTGAGTCTCAAGCTGCCTTTGAACAGTTCCAAAAAACAGCAGAGCAAGACTCACAATCCGCTTTTGCATTAGCCATGATGTATAAAGACGGTATTGGTACAAATGTCGATGATGTGGCAGCTCAAAACTGGTTAATTAAGGCAGCAGAAGCTAACAATAAAAATGCGTTATATAACCTTGGTTTTTTCCGCTATAAGCGCATGATAGAAGACACTTCTACAGATGAAAACGGGTTAGCTTCTTTAACGAAAGCGGCTGATCTCGGTGTAAAAGAAGCACAAGAAATGGTTGGTGGTATTTATTTAGCTGATAAATACGAAGAAGTTCCACAAAATATTGAACTTTCTCGCCAATATTTCACTTTAGCTTCTGACCAAGGCTCAAAACTGGCCAAATTTGCTTTAGGTTATATCGCCCATGACTTTGACAATGACAGTAAGAAAGCCGTTGATATATTAACGCCACTTGTCAGCAACGATTTTCCCTTACCCGCTATGCTGCTTGCCTCGATTTATAAGGATGGCGGTAACGGTGTGCCACCGAACCCATCACTCGCTAAAAAGTACGAGCGCCTCTCTTTCTCCTCTGCATTAGAATACATTTCTGACGCGGATGAATTAGAACCTGGAGCTTTATCATTGTATGGTTCACAAACAGAAGAAGAAAAACAAAAGGTCATTTCTAATTTAGAAGAGCGGGCAAGCCGTGGTGATGAGAACGCCATCTATGTGTTGTACCAAAAATACATGACTGGCGATGGTGTTCGGAGAAATAAAAACCGTGCAATGGCTTATATCCGCCCCCTTGTAGACGCAAAAAAACCTAAAGCCTTATATTTAAATTACAAAGCTGATACCGACCGTATTCAGGATTTAACTGATGCCGCTGATGGTCAATACCCTCCCGCGATGTATCAAGCCTATAACGTGTATTCTGGCCGTACATTTAGCGATGTTAAGCGAAATGACGCTTTAGCTGAAAAATATCTCACCGCTGCCGCAGACCTTGGTGATTTAAACGCACTTGTTATCATCAACCAGAGAGCAATTTCAAGTTACGATTTTCCAAACAAAAAACTGAGTGATATTGTCGCCAAATATACCCCTATTTTAATGGAAAAGTACCCGAACTCCGCGGAAGCGTTAGTGGCGGCAAGTGATGTTTATAGTGTTAAGGGTAGCCCATTATTTTCGCCAGAAAAAGCCTTCGCCGCTTTAGAAAAAGCAAATCGCATTGACCCCACTTATGATGCCCAGATGCAATTAGCGCGTTATTATATTAATGCTTTTGGTACTAAGCAGGATGTGCAGAAAGCCGCTAAATTACTCATCGACAACCTTAATGAAAACGGTTACCCATCAACCGCTGAGCGCTTATTGGTTCAAATATATTATCGCTATGATATTAAAGCACTTATCGATGAAAAAACGATTATCGATATCCTCAAAGAGGATGTGATTAAACGCGAAAATTATTCCTTAGCTTATTTGTATGCTGACTATTTACTAAAGGAAGATGCTGAGAAAAATAGTGATCAGGCTTTAGATTTATATGAAAAATCAATCAAGCAAAATTATAATAGCCAGGTTTATTATGCTGCTGCATTATTAAAATATCGCCCAACAGAAACCAATAAAATAGCTAACTTGATAGTCAATGTGCTCCATTCATCCCAAGCACGAGCCGAATTACTTCCAAGCCAGTTACAAATCGCTAAAGATATTTTATTAAAAACAGGCTTAAACCGAGCTGACACAAAAAAAATATTAGTGCAACTTGCCTTATATGATAACAATGTTGAGGCTCAAAAATTAATTGAACCGCTTATTAATAATGATGCTGATATCACCTATTTATATGGGATAAACAAGCTTACTCAATTAACGAATGTTGACTCTTTAAGTGATGCTGAAATAAAACCATTGTACGATTATATTTTAAAAGCAGGAGAATTAGGTAGTTCATCGGCTTATTTATATATCGCACAGAACCTTGATGGCGTCACTTACCACAATGATAAGGCATATTATAAATCTCGCTTCCAAAAGATTACTGGGCTTAGCGCAAAAGATTTAATTTCTCAATATAAAAAATGTGCTGCACTCAAAAACAACCGCTGCTTATATGAATTAGGGGAAATATACCAAGAAGGTAACTACGGGGAAGATGCCAATTATGACACCGCCCTCTCCTATTACAATCAGATTTCTGATCCTGACTTTAGCTTCTTAAAATCACGTAAAAGAGAAATTGAAAAATCCAAAGCTTCGTTTGCCAATATTCAAGAAAAAGTGAAACAGAATGACCCAGATGCGTTACGCACGCTCGCCAATGCTTATAAATATGGTAACTATGGGCAGAAAATCGATCAGAAAAAGTGGCTTGAATATTTAGAGAAAAGTGCAAAATTCAATCAAGAAAGTGCGCTTGAAGAGCTTATTGATTATTACCAACAAGATCAATTTATCAATGCAAATAAAGCAAAAATCTTAGGTTATTACGACCAATTAGCCGCTATTGGCAGTAAAGACTATACCCGTAAACTGGCACACCAGTATTTAAAAGGCAGCCAGCTTGTTGGGCTTAACCGACAAAAAGCACGTGAGTATTACCTAAAAGCAGGAAGTTGGGGCAATGAATTCATCAAATATATGGATGATTATGATATTGGCATGAAAATGCTCAATGATAGCCCTTCTGCGAAATACAAAGTGGGTCGAGCTTATTTCTATGGGCAAGGTGTCAAAGAAGACCTTTTAGAAGCGGCTAAATACCTAAAACAAGCGAGTGATGAAGGCAATGACTACGCCATCGCACTCTATAGTGAAATGCGATATATGGGCGTACTGAATGAAGAAAAAAATGCTTGGGTAATGGAACCTGATTGGGACGAAGCCATTGTTTATCTAAGAAAACATTCTAATCCAAAACGGGTTGATGATTATATTGAAGCCTATGAAACCCTCGTGGTTCCTGCCCAAAAAGGTGATACCACCGCTTATATTAAACTCGGGGATTGGTATAGTACACGCGGCCGAAGCCTAGCAGCGCAAGGTTGGTATAAGAAAAGTATCGACGCTGGCAATTTAGCCGCTTATCAACCTCTTGATTCCGTGACTGAAGATAACCAAGCAAAACGCCAAAATTATATTGATGGCACAGCGAAAGGTGACCTTTTCTCTAAAGTTCAATTAGCCGAAACGTATTTATATGATAACAAAATTCTCACGAACTCTCCTGAATATGATTTAGCGATTCAATATCTTCAAGAAGGGATAAAATCAACCGATGAGGCGCTTTCTAATAACGCCTTCAATGCATTGGTGAATTTATATCGAGATGGGATCAAAAATACAAAAAGGGAGCTTAATCGCCCCAAAGATGAACAAAAGTATTTAGCATTGCTACTCAGTGAAGAAAACAATCGTACCGTAGCATTGGTGAACTTGTATTACTATTATGTAAATAGTGATAACGCTAAAGCCTTAGCCTATTTACAACGGGCTTATGATAAGGGTGATTTAGCGGCGACGAAAAAACTCTATCAAATCTATTATCCTGGCCAATACTGTAGTAACAGCGATAATGTCGACATGGATAAAGCGAGCCGATATTTGAAGGAGTGGATTGAGAAAAGCAATTTCCAGAAAAATACCGACAAACATTATATCCATTATCCTGAGAGCCTTTCCGAAGAGATGGGAACCATCTATTTAAAAGGCGATTGTAATGTTGATCAAAATATCGACAAAGCCATCGAATGGTACCAAATTTCGCTAAATTACCATCCAACTCATGCATTTGGTTCGATTTATCAGGCTTATGTAGAAAAAGGTGATGCCAAGCAGGCCTATTACTATGCATTGCTACTTGATAAAAAACCAAGTTCCATCGAGCTACTAGATACACTTTCAGCCCAAGACAAACAAGCGATTGAGAAACAAGTTGCCGATGAAAAAGCCTATGAGAAATATGGCCGCTTTGCCGAGCAAATTGAAAAACAGCGCGTCGAAGCTGAGGCCGGTGACAAAATGTCAGCCTTCTCCTTAGGTGTCGCCTATGCGCGTGGTGAACGTGTGCCTGAAGATACGCAAAAGATGATCTATTATTATGAATTAGCAGGGAAAAATGGCTATCCTCGTGCTTATAATATTTTAGGCAATCTGTATCGTAAAGATAACGAACGCGGCATTGAAAAAGACTTCCCTAAAGCACTTTATTATTTTGATTTAGGTGCGCAACAAAATGACAGTAATACGGCTCACCTCGCTGGTGACATGCTCTATTTTGGCCAAGGCATATCAAAAGATTATGTCCGAGCAGCGAAATATTATGACATTACAAGCCTAGAACAAGGCACCCACCATGCAATGGCAAAATACAAGCTTGCTTATATGTATTATAACGGCTGGGTCGGTAACAAGAGTAAAGAAGATATCCAAAAAGCCCATGATTACCTTGAACTTGGTGCTAAATACTTAGATGATGACTCAATCAAAGCCCTAAAAGAGTGGGACTTTAGTATGTTAAATCAATAAGTCATGACTCTAAGGCGCTAATTAACTTTAGCGCCTTCATCCGTCTACAATTATCATTTTACATCCACGCAAAATATCTTTTATAACACCCACTTATAATATAACTAAAAAATTATTAGCTAATGATTTTTGATTATATTAATGAGATTTCCATATTAAATAAAAATTAGTCTTCCTCCTATCGTTAGATTATATTTTATTTGCGTCTGCACATCTGCAGATTTAAATAATCTATTAACAAGGAGTGTTTACTATGATTTCAATATTTAATAAAGACCATAAATCATTGGGAAGTATAAAAATACAAGATATATATAAGGAGATAGACTATTCAACAATTTTATCAATTAGTAAAAAGCCACCCAAAAATACCATTTACCTAGAAAAAACATATCAAAGCATTAGAGAGAATACAGAACAGAATAGTACAAGAATTCGTCATTTACTTAATAAAGTTGATGATTTAAAACATGAATTTAAGACGACGGGTTCTGATGAATTGAATGAATTAAAAAACATAGAGTATAAACTTCACAAACAAGCCGAAAACCAAGAAAAAAATTTCGAAACGCTACAGTTTTTACACAGTAAACATACAAATAAGCAAGGCCATTATACGATTTCAGGAACTTCAGAGTCTATGAGTCTCAATAAATCCAATTTAATTGACCGATATGGAGCTGATTTATCGAGTTTACTGAATGATATTAACGGTCATTTTATTTTTCCTAATGAAATTTCACATCAAGAAAATCCTATTATTCTAAACGCCATAAGTTCAGAGCTTAACCAAATTAACACCAACCTAAATAATAGTTACAATTTATCCCAAAAATATCTGCATAAAACCACTGAAAACATGCAGTCTAGGCTTAGACTTATGCAAAAAACATTTTATGCAGAAGAAGATATACATAATTTATACACAAACGCTAAAGAAAGTAAAAATAACATAGAAAAACTGCTAAAAAAACTTAATAATGAAGGAGTAATGCACTCCTCTAGCAATAATACCATCAATAAATTAATAAAACACACGACAAAACTAAATACTCAATATGCGAAAATTCAATATTTACACCATAGTTTTGATAAAATCAAAAATTTTGAATACTTAGATGATGTTCATTATTATAGTGAAAAGAATAAAGGTTTTGACAGTAATGAAATCGATAGCGACTACCAAAGCAATAAAGAATATACATTACTAACTGAATTATCCAAGTCAGTTAGATACTTAAATAACTTAAAAATTAACATTACAGAAAAATTAAAAAACTACAAACTATCAGCTTTTGATTTATTCACATTTGACTCTAATAAACAAGAAAAACATCAACAAAATATTGGTGCGAAATTAGAAAAATTATTCGATAAGATTGAATTACGTATCAACGTAGAAATAAAAAAAGAGGCGGGTTTATATTACGACCAGTCCTCATACTTGATCCATAGGTCTCAGTTAGAAAAAAACATACTGAATATAAAAGAAGATTTAGCAAATTATATCATTGAAAATAGAGTGTTAGCTCAGGAGAAAAACACCCATGATAGCATTGACGAGTTAGCGACGCAGTTTTCTGATGAATTCCTTAGGGCAAAAACTCTTCATAAATTTATTAATTTAGAATTTAATAGCCATCTACAACAATTTTCTCAGCCAAGTGAGGTAGGTTCTTACATTAATAACTTTGGTGAAAATAAAGATAATATCTACATGCTAGCCGTGGAAAAGAAGCTATTGAAAAATGAAATAAATAGTTTAATTTCTAACATTCGTATAAAGATCCCCTTAAAATCAGCGTCGTCTACGATTGATGAAAATACATATTACCAAACGGTTCAAGATAAAATGTATACATTATTAGGCTTAACTGACCAATTAGGGTCGTTAACAAAACTGTATAACTCAAAAGGGCATACAGAAATACTAGAATACATTAATGATATACATTCTTTAGAGAAACAAATTGCTCAAACAGAAAAAGAGATATCTCAATACATTTATACCCATTCGGAAAATAAAGATAAGAAATCAATTTCTTCAGAGATCACACCACTACTTATTGAATTAAGTAACAAAAAAACAAAAGTAATGTCAATTGAAACCACGATTAACAAGGGATCAGATAAAATCAATCTCAACTTCGCTGATAGCGATGGAAATGATAAAGACCTAGAATCTCTATTATCGTCAATCATCGCAGAATTTCCACAAGACACGATAACAAGTGATGTAAACCACCAACCATTGCATAGTAAATCAACGCCTATATTTGCACCATTACGCAACTAACACGTATTTTTATTACCGCCAGTTGCAGTTTGCTGTTATTTAAACCACCTATTTTATTAGGTGGTTTCTCTTATAACGGCGCTTGGCTGGCTTTGAATGGGATTCTGACTAACAATCCATTGAGTAATTTACTTTTTAATAATTGAGGCTCAGAACCATGATAGCTTGCAATATCTTTCACGAGCGCCAACCCAAGCCCTGCCCCTTCCTTCCCTAGCGCATTATTTAAACGCGTAAAGGCTTCCATAGAACGGTTAATTTTAGCATCAGGGATCCCAGGCCCCGAGTCCTCCACCTCCAAGACCCAATGAAGATGGTCGTCACTGCTAACCACACGGACGGTGACCACCCCATTTTCGGGTGTATATTTGATGGCATTATCAATTAGATTTGCACACATCTCTGCTAATAAAATCGGCTCGCCTTTGATCCATGCCGTTTCCGCGCCTTCATAACCTAAATCAATATTTTGGCTTTCAGCTTGGGGCAGACGAGTAAAACAAACTTGATGAACAATTTCTACCAAATTTATGGCTCGATACTGTGTAATCGCCTCTTTTTCATGAGCTTTTAATCGCGATAGCTGCAAGAGCCTATCCGTCAGGATAATCGTATTATCGAGCGTTTTTTCAATGGCTTGCAAACTCTGTTGCCGTTGGGTTTCGTCCGTACTATTAATCGCTACGGAAACTTGAGTTTTGAGAACAGTTAGTGGCGTTTTAAGTTGATGAGAAGCATCTGCACTGAATCGCTCTTGTCGTCTAACCATCCGCTTTAGGCGGGAAATATAACGATTTAATGCATCAATGAGTGGTGATAAATCAGACCACGGCAGTAAATCTGGCAATGGGGTTAAATCATTAGCAGAACGGCCTAGCATTAAATGGGACAATTTTTTCAACGGTGCCAGTAGCTTACTCAGTAGGATATAGGCAAGGGCCAAGGTTAATAATACCACCGTACCTTGGCTCATCAGGGCAGAGATTAACAATTGGTTAGCGAGATCTTGCCGTGAATAGACCGTTTCCGCCACTCGGATTTCAACCATTCCTGTTATCCCACCTTCGTTAATCGGTTGATAAAACGCAGCAATACGAATAGGAAGCCCCTTATACTGCGCATCATAAAAATAAACTAGCGCAGTATAGTGTTGTGAACGCATCCAATAAGGGGGAATTGGCGGTAAATCATCATAACCAGAGATGGTTTCACCGTCAGGGGAGATCACTTGATAAAAAATTCGATCATTATTATTTAATTCGAAACTATCAAGCACGACATAAGGCACGCTCACAGAAAGATGACCATCAACGACTTGCAAGCGTTCCGCGGCTGTTCGTGCTGAAGCTAATAAGGTTCGGTCATAGGCTAAGTTTGCGGCATTTTTTGCACTGTAATAGTGGGTATAAACCGAAAAACTTCCCAACAAAATGAGCGGGATACCGAAAAAGAGCAGCAACTGATGAAAGAGAGAGCGTGGATGAGAGACTAATTTCATACACTACACTGCTCTAATCGGTATCCCAATCCGCGTAAGGTATTGATGTTAACGTCTGAACCGGCAAGCTTTTTTCTTACACGATGAACATATAACTCAATACTTTGTAAATTGGCTTCATCTGACAACGAAAAAACCTGTTCAAATAATTGCATTTTAGAAACAGGACGTCCTCGTCGATGAAATAAGGTGTTTAACACCGCATATTCTCTTGGTGTTAAGCCTAGAGGCTCTTCGCCTAATAGAAAATAGCCATCCTCATGGTAACTCAGTAACCCAAACTGTTGTGACTCATTGACTTTGCCTTGGCTACGTCGTAATAAAGCGCGAAGGCGTGCTTCTAATTCCGCAATATCAAAAGGTTTTGTCAAGTAGTCATCAGCCCCTGCATTTAGCCCTTGCACTCGGTCGGCTACGTCTGAATTCGCCGTTAATAACAAGACAGGGGTTTCTTGATGACGCTTGCGCATTTGCGCCAATACCTCAAGCCCACTCATTCTCGGAAGTGATACATCTAACACGACTAATTCATAGTGTTCGGTTTGTAATAGTTGGTCTGCTATCGCGCCATCACTGGCAACATCAACCGCAAACCCGGATGACGATAACGCTTTTTGTAACCATAATGACAATTCGTCATGGTCTTCAACCAATAAAATTCTCATTCCGCATACTCATTATAATTATTTATCAGTATACGTTGGCATTCCATTGGATGAATGGAAAGCAAATGTGACCATTTTTACTGTATCCATCACAACTATTATCAGTAAACACCATTAACGTGATTAAATTAACATTAAGTTAACATAACAAAAAAGCAAAAATACAAAACAATCTGATATATATCACATAAAAATAATAATATTTGTTAATGAAAGGTAAATGAAAGCTTCATAGGGCAATGATGTCATACGAATACAACAAGAAGTAAACAATTTTTACCTCTAATTATTGTCTTAGTAAGGAAAAAAGAATGAAAAAATTCACACTGAAGGCCTTAGCAACAGCAATATTTTTAGTTGGCATCAACCCTGCAAACGCCCTACCTGAACGTACAGAATGTATTGCCCCCGCCAAACCTGGAGGTGGTTTTGATTTAACTTGTAAGTTAGTACAAGTGTCTCTTCTTGAAACCAAAGAAATTGAAAAACCGATGCGAGTGACCTATATGCCTGGCGGTATTGGCGCGGTTGCTTATAACGCTATTGTTGCTCAGCGCCCTGCAGAACCCGGCACCATCGTCGCGTTCTCAGGAGGCTCATTACTCAACCTTGCACAAGGTAAATTTGGCCGCTATAACGAAAATGACGTGCGTTGGCTTGCCAGCGTTGGCAGTGACTACGGCATGATTGCGGTTCGTGCAGACTCCCCTTATAAAGACCTTAAAGATTTAATGGATACCTTCAAGAAAGACCCTAACAGCATCGTGTTTGGTGCGGGAGGATCTATTGGTAGCCAAGATTGGATGAAAACCGCTTTACTCGCAAAAGCGATAGACATTGACCCTCGCAAAATGCGTTATGTGGCTTTTGAGGGCGGTGGTGAAACCTTAACCGCGCTACTGGGCAACCATATTCAAGTACTTTCAGGGGATATCAGCGAAATGACCCCATATATCAATGAAGGTAAAATTCGTATTCTTGCCGTCTATGCAGACAAACGCCTTGGTGATGGGTTATCCGATATCCCTACAGCAAAAGAACAAGGGTATGACATTGTCTGGCCAATCATTCGCGGTTTCTATATGGGCCCAAAAGTGTCTGATGCCGATTATAACCAATGGGTTGAAGCCTTCCAGAAACTACAACAAACCGACGAATTCAAAAAACAACGCGAACTCCGTGGTTTATTTGAATACAACTTAACCGGGCAAGAACTCGATAGCTATGTCAAAAAAGAAATTGAGCAGTATCGTGAACAAGCCCGCGCTTTCGGTTTAGCTAAATAACGGAGCGAACGATGAGCCAACGCATATTTGCCATAATTTGGCTAATACTGTGTGCTATCGGAATTTATATTGGTTGGGGGATCCAAAGTGAGTTTACCTATGAACCACTGGGCCCCCGCCCTTTTCCGGTTGTCATACTCTCCTTAATGGCCCTTTGTGCTCTTGCCTTATTATTTGGCAAGCAAGAAGCCGTTGAGTGGCCAAAACCCTATGTATTACGTCGTCTAGTTTTATTAGTCATTGCACTTGTTATCTATGCATGGGCTTTTGAATGGTTAGGGTTTCCAATTGCAACCAGTTTAGTCACCATCAGTATCGCCCTGCTATTTGGTGCGACACCTATTGCCGCGATTATTTCGGGCCCGGTCTTAGGTATCTTTTTGTTCTATGCCTTTGATAAATGGCTAGATGTTACCTTGCCTATTGGCAGCCTGCTAAGTTAAGGAGCGAAGTCATGGAAACTTGGATGTACCTATCGCAAGGTTTTGAGGTCGCTCTGGTTCCTCAAAATATCTTGATCGCCTTAATTGGCTGTTTTATCGGAACAATCGTGGGCATGCTTCCCGGCCTCGGCCCTATCAATGGCGTGGCAATTTTACTGCCATTGGCTTTTGCGCTTAAATTACCGGCTGAGTCTGCATTAATCTTACTCGCCACGGTTTATTTAGGCTGTGAATATGGCGGACGCATATCATCAATCTTACTTAATGTCCCCGGCGATGCCGCAGCAATCATGACCACGCTAGATGGTTATCCTATGGCAAAACAGGGAAAAGGTGGCGTTGCGCTCTCTATTTCCGCGGTCAGTTCATTTATTGGTTCAACGATTGCAATTGTAGGGATAATTCTATTCGCTCCTTTGCTTGCTCAATGGTCACTCGCCTTTGGTCCTGCCGAATATTTCGCCTTAATGGTTTTTGCCATTGCCTGCTTAGGTAGCATGATGAGCCAAAACCCAATTAAATCACTACTGGCTGCATTAATTGGTCTATCACTTGCCACTGTGGGGGTGGATGCCAACTCTGGGGAATATCGTTTTACGTTTGATAGCGTACATTTATCAGATGGCGTACAGTTTATCGTCGTGGTTATTGGTTTGTTCTCTGTCAGCGAAATTTTATTGATGCTCGAAGGTACCGCGGCAGGCCAAGGGCTGATCCGCAAAACAGGCCGAATGCTATTCAATCGCAAAGAAGCTAAAGCGTGTGCAGGTCCAGCTTTACGCTCCTCTTTTATCGGTTTCTTTGTTGGCGTTCTACCAGGAGCTGGTGCCACCATCGCCAGTGCTATCACCTACATGACTGAAAAGAAAATCAGTGGTGAAAAAGGCGACTTTGGTAATGGTGATGTGCGTGGTGTTGCCGCACCAGAAGCGGCCAATAATGCCTCTGCATGTGGCTCATTTATCCCAATGTTAACCCTTGGTGTGCCGGGTTCAGGAACCACAGCAGTAATGATGGGGGCGCTAACGCTCTATAATATCACCCCAGGCCCAGGGATGTTTACTGAGCAACCTGATATTGTTTGGGGGTTAATTGCGGCTCTGTTGATTGCTAACGTGGTTCTGCTCATCATGAATATTCCATTAATTGGCCTATTCACACGAATGCTAACAGTTCCATTATGGTTTTTAGTCCCTGCTATTGCTTGCATTTCTGCTGTAGGGGTGTATGCCGTTCATAGTACAACGTTTGATTTGTTACTCATGATGGGGCTAGGTGTATTTGGGTTTATTCTACGAAAAATGAACTTCCCACTTTCACCATTAATTTTAGGGTTTGTACTCGGTGAAATGTTAGAACAAAACTTACGCCGTTCACTGTCCATTAGTAATGGTAATTTCGATATTCTTTGGAGCAGTACGATTTCTCAAAGCTTATTAACACTTGCGGTATTAGTGCTAATTCTACCACCGATTATAAAGCGTATTCGTAAACGTAAACAATCCACTGTCTCATCGTAATTAAGTGTTCATACAATCTCTGTAAAACTTTGCCCCAGTGTATTTGGGGCATTTTTTATTAATAAGTAGAGAGTTTTATATAGCTAAATAAAACCACATTTTCATCACGAGTTCCCTCACCATAATAGACATACTTTGATGGTGAACTAGTGATAGTACTTGGCCGCTATGGAGCATTTCTATGTAGTGGAAATGGATTCTCAATATTATGTATTTTACTAATCATTTTACTAAATTTACTGCGGATATAACGAGATAGTGCCGTACCTAAAATTTTGAAGTCCTGTTTCCAAATAGCTGCATGAAACCTTGTTACACTCATATGGTTTCCTCTAATCAACTAAATATTGAGTCAATATCATGTCACTATTTTGGACAGAAAAATTTAATAAAATGATGAATATTCATTCAATAATTAATAAACCACGAATTCAGATAATGACGATATATTGAATAACCTCAATCAATTATCTTAGCCATCTCATTTATTAAAACATAAAACGTAATGTTCAATAGATTACTTTTTGTCCTTTTTAATATCCAGCCAAAACCGTTAGCCTATACTCGCACCATTGATGTCCATGGTGACCGTTACACTATCCATAGCCAAAAACCTGTCACTATCACAGAAAAAGACAGCGGTTATATCCAAATAAAAGCATTAGGTAAGATGCATGTTTTCTGCGGAAAAATGCTGCATATCAGCGTAAATAAAAATGTGACTCTAGTAACTATTGGCTGGTCAAAAGGAAAAAGCCAAATATTTGAAGTGCGCAAAAATGTGAAAGAAGCTGCATATCGAATGAATTCAAAAAGTTCGAGTTCAAGCTACACATCCCCTTATTATGACAGCTCATCCAGTGATAACAATCACCGCTCAAGCAACCATTATTGTTCTAATGATAATTCAAGTTCAGATTGCTCATCGTCCGATTCAGGAGGCGGAGACGGCGGAGGTAGTGATTAAACAAAAAAAACGAGAACCGAAGTTCTCGCTTATTTAATACGTTAGCCTAATACAAATTACGCTTTGTATTTGCTCATCACTAATGTGGCGTTAGTTCCACCGAAACCAAAGCTGTTAGACATGACGGTTTCCAACTCTTGTTCCGTTGGTTTAGTCACGATATTCAAGCCAGCAGCTTTCTCGTCTAAATTTTCGACGTTAATGCTTGGTGCAATAAAGCCGTGCTCTAACATCAGTAAGCTGTAAATCGCTTCGTGTACACCCGCTGCACCTAATGAGTGGCCACTCATTGCTTTCGTTGCAGAAATTGCAGGAGAATGGCTACCAAACACTTCTTGGATAGCTTCTAACTCTTTGGTGTCACCCACTGGTGTTGACGTACCGTGTGTGTTGATATAATCAATTTTATCAACACCCTGCATAGCCATTTGCATACAACGCACCGCACCTTCACCTGATGGGGCAACCATGTCTGCACCGTCAGAGGTCGCACCATAGCCGACAATTTCAGCGTAGATATGTGCACCACGCGCTAACGCATGTTCTAATTCCTCGACAACAACGATACCACCACCACCTGCGATAACGAAACCATCACGGTCTTTATCGTAAGTTCTTGATGCTTTGTCTGGCGTTTCATTGTATTTAGTCGACAATGCGCCCATCGCATCAAACTCACAGGTCATTTCCCAGCTCAGCTCTTCACCGCCACCCGCGAAAACCACATCTTGTTTGCCTAATTGAATTAATTCAACTGCATGGCCGATACAGTGCGCTGATGTTGAACACGCAGAACTGATTGAGTAGTTTACACCTTTGATTTTAAATGGAGTCGCTAAACAGGCAGAAATACCCGATGCCATTGCACGGGTCACCATATATGGACCCACACCACGTAAACCTTTAGCACGCATACCGTCAGAACCCGCCACTTGGTTACGTGGAGAACCACCACCAGAGCCAACAACGATACCTGTGCGTAAATTTGAAACTTGTTCTTCAGCTAAACCTGAATCCGCAATCGCTTGTTCCATCGATAAATAAGCATAGGCGGAGCAATCACTCATAAAACGGAAAATTTTACGGTCGATTAAGTCTTTTGGGTCTAAATTTTTGACATTACCCCAGACATGGCTACGTAGCCCTGCCTCTTTGAATTCTTCTGAGAAAGTGATCCCGGAACGACCTTCCTTCAGAGAAGCCAGTACTTCTTCCTGGTTATTACCAAGGCTGGAAACAATACCTAGACCAGTGATGACTGCACGCTTCATTCGTTACCTCATGACTATAATTATATGATTGCGGGATTACAGGATGTCACTTTAGCTTACACTTGTACGCTGAACAAGTCCGATCAGGGTAAATATTTGTATTTTTTTCTTTATGACACGGATAAGACTTTTTTATTGCGGTAGCCTTACACCGATATCAGCGGTAAAATTTAGGGATTATATAAAAAGTGTAGGCATATCGTGAAAAAGAACGCTGTACAAACCGCACGCCTGAGTTGGAATGACGAAGGCACTCCCATGTCTGAACAGTTTGCAGATATCTATTTTTCTAACCAAGATGGCTTAGAAGAAGCTCGACATGTGTTTTTGCAAGGGAATCATTTTCCTGGCCGCTTTGCGACGCACCCTTTTGCAACCTGTGTCATTGCTGAAACTGGGTTTGGTACGGGTTTGAATTTCCTAGCATTGTGGCAATCTTTTAATCAGTTTAAAGCCGAAAACCCCAATGCAGCATTACAGCAATTACATTTCATCAGCTTCGAAAAATACCCTTTAACAAAAACAGATTTAATCGCTGCACATCGCTGCTGGCCTGAACTTGCTGGCTTATCGCAAACCCTTTGTGAAAGTTGGCCACAAGCTCTACCAGGCAACCAGAGGATCATATTAGAAAATGGCCATATCATATTAGATTTATGGTTTGGCGATGTTAATGAGCAAATATCTTTACTGAAAAACAACTTAAACAACAAGATAGACGCATGGTTTTTAGATGGTTTCGCCCCCTCAAAAAACCCCGAAATGTGGAGTGAACAGCTGTACACTAACATGACAAAGTTAGCCCGCCTCAATGGGACTTTTGCGACATTTACTGTGGCAGGTTCAGTTAAAAGAGGCCTACAGCAAGCTGGCTTCACCCTTAAAAAGGTTAAAGGCTTTGGCAACAAGCGAGAAATGTTAACGGGTGTATTAGCCGAAAAAGAAATTGATATCCCAACCCCTTGGTTTGCAAGACGAAAAGCCGATAACCCAACTGACGTTGCTATCATTGGCGGCGGGCTTGCCAGTTTAACGGTGGCCTACGCCCTTCATAACCGCGGTGCTAAAGTCACCTTATACTGCCAAGATGCCAAAGTTGCACAGAACGCTTCCGGCAATCGCCAAGGGGCTATTTACCCCTTACTCACCGGTAATAACGACCCACTTGAGCGTTTTTTTGTCAGTGCTTTCCCCTTTGCCTCTCGCTTTTATCACCAATTAGCAAAACAAGGGCTCACATTTGAAGGCCAGTGGTGTGGCGTAAGCCAACTCGCTTATAACGACAAAATTGCTCACAAAATAGCAGGAATGTTAGAAACCGAGTGGCCTGCTGATTTTGCGATTGGTAAAAATCGTCAGCAACTGAGTGATATTTGCGGCGTTGATGTCAACCATGATGGTATTCACTACGCGTCTGGAGGATGGTTGTGCCCTGCCCAACTGTGCGAGAGTTTACAACAATACTTGCAACAGCAGGGTGTCACTTTCTGTTTTGAACATAATGTCGTTGAATTAAAACAAACAGAACAAAATTGGCAGTTATTAATTGAAACTGCACAACACAAACAGCTAACACGTGTTCACTCAACTGTCATCATTGCTAATGGGCACAAGCTGCGCCAATTTGCTCAAACCGTTAATTTACCCATTTCGCCTGTACGTGGGCAAGTCAGCCATATTCCAACCAATCACACCCTACAACAACTGAAAAATGTTTTGTGTTTTGAAGGGTATTTAACACCAGCCGATGCCACTGGTACACAACATTGCTTAGGCGCTAGCTACCAACGTGAACGACTTGACTTCGATTATAGTGAAGAGGAACAGCAAGGAAACCGCCAGAAACTGGTTGATAACCTACCCGATGTAACTTGGCCTAGGGACATCGATATTTCACAGCAACATTCACGCCAAGGTATTCGTTGTGTTATTCGCGACCATTTTCCTTTATTAGGCAATGTGCCTGATTTCGAAAAACATTTGGCACTCTATCATGATTTACCCACTCAAATCGCCAACAAACAGCCTATTGGACTCGCTCCTGTGCACCCAAATTTATTTATTTTTGGGGCGTTGGGGTCAAGAGGGTTATCAACTGCACCACTTTGTGCGGAATTGCTGGCTGCTCAAATTTTTGGGCAAGTACTCCCGCTCGATGATGAAACCCTTGCAGAACTCAACCCAAACCGTTTTTGGGTAAGGAAATTATTATTAGGCCGCCCTATTAAACTCCCTTATTAATACACTAATATTAATACATTAAGTTAATGAGATAGCCATTGCACAGCGGTCTTCAGCAGCAAACCCTGCATCGACCTCAGACTGTAAAATAGCCTGTAACTCGGTGGTTAGCTCATTAATTTCAAGAATTTTAAAACCCAAGCGTTGGTAATAAGGTGCATTCCAAGGCACATCGCGGCAAGTGGTCAATGTCACTACCGTGATTTTGCGTGCCAAAGCGGCATCAAGAACCTGCTTAATCAGCTTCTTACCCAGCCCCTGTCCTTGCCATTGCTGGCAAACAGACACTTCACAAATATGCAGGCTAGTATGGTGACTTTCAGCATTGATAAAACCAATTGGTTCATCACAATCATTCACAGCCACCCACTCTAATTGCTCAGAAATAAAACCGAGGTGGTCTTGCTCTGTTTGCCCATCACCTTCAGCAAGCCATTGATATTTTTCGATACTCGTGAACGCCTGCCCTGCGGAAGCTTCCACCGTAGGAAGGGATTTAGCATCAAGGGGGGTTGCTAAACGAACATTCGCCATAATGTGTACTCACAACAAAATTTAGCTAACAAAAAAGCGGGTTTCCCCGCTTTTCATGCAGAACTCAACAGATAATGCATAACACAATAAATTAAATTGCGTTATTTAATAAGCTTTTCCACATATCTAATACCAGTACTTGATCTGGTGGTGTCAATTCACCAGCTTTGATGGCATTTTGAATACTGACTTCAACACGTTGGTATAATGCTTCAGAACTGGTTTCGTTTTCTTCTTCCAGCTCAGCCACAGCAAGGGTTAAGTGACCACGCAAATAGCCGCCAGCGAAGAGTTCATCATCACTCGCGTGTTCAACCATATCATCAATTTTCGTTAGTATGCGTGTTTCTAAATCCGCAAGCATGCTTAATCCTTACTATATTGTGTGTTCATTAGGCAAAAATATCTTCCGGGTAAGGAAAAGCTTCTGCACAAAGAGGTGGCGTATTGTAAAACAATTGTAACGCATTAATAAAGCGTAATGGGCGCTCAGGGATACCATTTTCTAAATAAAGCATCACTTGGGCATGAACTTTGCGCATAAACGCAATGCGATCAGGCTCAAAATCCCCTTCTAAGTTGTCACAGCTGACATTAAATGGAATGCCAACAGCAACACAAAACAGCCAGTCTAGCGCTTGAGGTTTGATTTCCACCACTTCAAACTCACACTGTGTTTTTTCATCTCGCCCATCAGGGCAATACCAATAGCCGTAATCAACTTGCTGGCGCCTTGCTTCCCCTGCGATACACCAATGTGAGATTTCGTGTAATCCACTGGTGAAAAAGCCGTGTGCGAACACAATTCGGTGATAAGGCACTTCCTCATCTGCAGGTAAATAAATGGGTTCATCATCCCCTTTTACCAGTCTAGTGTTATATGTCACACCAAAGCATTCATTAAAGATATTGATTAGATCCTGATAATTATGTGTACTCATGAATAATTTAAATCATCTTAAAATAATGAGAGGAACCAAGCTTTAATCACGTCACCATGGCTATCATGGAGTAATTTAATACTCATCAGCAACGAAATCACCACGATCATCGGCCTGATCAGTTTCTGTCCTTTGGTTAATACCAAGCGCGCACCTAAACGAGCGCCAACCATTTGGCCAATTAGCATAACAAAACCTAATGCCCAAAGAACATGACCCCCGATAATAAAAAACACTAAAGAGCCAAAATTAGAGGCGAAATTAAGTAACTTCGCATGAGCAGTGGCTTTAGCAAGGTTATAGCCAAGCAACAAAACATAACCCAATGCCAAAAATGAACCAGTTCCGGGACCAAATGCACCATCATAAAAACCCAGTGTCATCCCAATTGCCACCCCGAAAAATGGCATACTGATACGTTGTTGACGGTCTTGCACACCAATTGACGGCGTTAATAAAAAGTATAAACCGACACAAATCACCAAAATGGGCAACAGTTGTTTTAAGAACGCAGTGTCAATCATTTGAATAACAATCGCACCTAACATGGCACCAATCATTGTCATAATGAATGGAAACAATTGTTCTCGTAAATCTATGGCTTTTCGCCTGACAAAATAGAGCGTTGAAGAAAACGAACCGCCAACCGCTTGCAACTTATTGGTTGCTAAAGCTTCAACTGGAGTTATTCCCACAGATAACAGGGCTGGGATTGTTAATAGCCCACCACCACCCGCGATGGAGTCAATAAACCCTGCAAACAGCGCAACAAAGAAGAGTAAAGCATAAACTTCAGGTGCAACGGCAGTTAGCCAATCCATTTTACTATCCAAAGAGAAGAAATATCATGATGTTGATGTGAACATATCGCCAATCAGGTTTGGTGATATCACAACCTAGATGAGGTATTTTTAGGAGGCTTCATCCGAACCTTCATCATCAACAAAGCGACCTTATAGGCCGCTCAGTTGTCACTACATAAACACAGTAAAACGGTTATTCAAACGGTTCCATTGCTGGCGTTACATCCGCACATTGGCCACGATGACGTAAATAGTGGTCCATTAGAACAATCGCCATCATCGCTTCCGCAATTGGTACCGCGCGAATGCCTACACAAGGGTCATGACGCCCTTTGGTGATCATTTCAACTTCTTCACCATCACGGTTTAGTGTTTTACCTGAAACGGTAATACTGGATGTCGGTTTTAACGCAATATGCGCAATAATAGGCTGGCTACTGCTAATACCGCCTAAAATGCCGCCTGCATGGTTTGAGGTGAAACCATTACGGGTAATTTCATCACGGTTTTCACTACCTTTCAGTGCAATAACACCGAAACCATCACCAATTTCCACGCCTTTTACCGCGTTAATACTCATCAACGCATGAGCGAGGTCGGCATCTAAACGGTCAAATACCGGCTCACCTAAGCCCGCAGGCACATGCTCTGCAATGACGGTAATTTTAGCACCAATCGAATCACCTTCTTTCTTTAAACCACGCAATAATTCGTCAAGTGCTTCTAACTTGCTTGGATCAGGACAGAAAAACGGGTTTTCTTCGACAATTGACCAGTCTTTAATTTCACAAGCGACTGACCCCATTTGCGTTAAACAACCATGAATTTGCACACCAAGCTTTTCTTGTAAATACTTTTTCGCAATCGCACCTGCCGCAACGCGCATGGCTGTTTCACGTGCTGATGAGCGACCACCACCACGATAATCTCGCTGGCCATATTTTTGTTCGTAAGTGTAGTCTGCATGACCGGGCCTAAAAACATCTTTAATCGCGCCATAATCTTGCGAGCGTTGGTCGGTATTTTCAATCAGTAAACCAATACTCGTGCCCGTTGTCACACCATTAAACACACCAGATAAGATTTTGACTTGGTCAGGCTCCCGACGCGCTGTCGTATAACGAGATGTCCCCGGACGACGACGGTCTAAATCTTTTTGTAAATCTGCTTCTGTCAGTGCTAAGCCAGGGGGAACCCCATCGACGATGCAACCTAATGCAACCCCGTGTGACTCACCAAATGTGGTTACGCGGAAAAGTTGCCCAATTGAATTTCCTGCCATCGGAGTATCCTATTCTAAGCCATTCTTGTTTTACTAAGAATTTTGGTTGTTAATTATTATATCGTTGTGTCGTTATTATTGATTACATGATCTTGGAACATCACGCAACTGTTGATTAATCGATATAAAGCTCAAAATGTGCGTGGTGCTCAACAAGTTGTTCACGCGTTAACATAAACACACCGTCACCACCATATTCAAAGTCTAACCAAATAAATGGAATTTCAGGATATTGTTCAATCAGATGAACCATGCTGTTGCCCACTTCGCACACTAACACACCTTCTTCTGTCAGAAAACGCGGTGCATTGGCTAAAATACGGCGCACCAATTTCAACCCATCACTTCCAGCGGCTAGCGCTAATTCAGGCTCGACACGAAACTCTTCCGGTAAGTCATCCATATCTTCCGCATCAACATACGGTGGGTTCGTCACGATCAGGTCATATTTAACCTCTGGCATATCGCGGAATAAGTCAGAGCGGATCGGTATCACCCGGTGTTCTAAACCATGATTGGCAATATTTTGCTCAGCCACCGCCAGCACATCACTTGAAATATCAACCGCATCGACTTCTGCATCAGGGAATTCATACGCACAAGCAATCGCAATACAACCACTTCCGGTACATAAATCAAGAATAGTTTGTGGCTCATCCGCCACTAAACCAACAAAATGGTTATTGATTAATTCACCAATTGGCGAGCGTGGGATAAGCACTCGCTCATCAACATAAAACTCATGGCCACAAAACCATGAGCGATTAGTCAGGTATGCAACCGGAATACGCTCATTAATGCGGCGTAAAACACGCTCAATAATGCGGTGGCGTTCTGTTGGTGTTAGGCGTGAGGTTAACAGCTCATCGGGCAGGTCTAGAGGCAGGTAAAGTGTTGGTAACACCAATTGTAGCGCCTCATCCCATGGGTTATCTGTACCGTGACCATAGTACACATTGGCTGCATTAAAGCGGCTCATCGTCCAACGTAAAATATCTTGAATGGTATGAAGTTCTGCAACGGCTTCATCAACGAAAATCTTTTCCAAGAAGGGGTTCTCCAGCCTGTATTTTGAAAGGGAATATATGAATAGTTAAAGTTTGCCACGAAGTGAAAGACAAATCAGCAGATTAATGCAATAAAATTTGCCAAGGGGATCTGCTCATCGCGCTTATTAATGCATGTTTTGACGTAAAAACGCCCTTTATTTAGCTAAAGGGCGTGAAGAAAATAACAAGTTCAGCAAGGAAGCAACGATATTAGCTTTCGTTTTGCAGTACGATTTCCGCCTCTTTCGCAGGTTTTTTTACCCAAAGTGCGTAGGCGATAGTCAGTAATACTAACCAAACAATGCCTACATAGAGTGCAATTCGTGTTGATTCAAAATACCCCAAGACACCAAAAACAAATACCATAAATGCGATGGCTAAAATAGGTGCCACAGGCCACATAGGCACAGGGAATTTTAATTGGCTAATTTCTTCTGGCGACATTTTTTTACGCATTGCAAACTGTGACAGCAAAATCATTAACCATACCCAAATGGTGGCAAATGTCGCAATTGACGCAATTACCACAAATACATCATCAGGGATGACATAGTTCAATACCACACCGACTAACAACACCGCGACCATCACTAATACCGTCATCCAAGGCACACCATTTTTTGTCAGCTTGGTAAAGGCTTTTGGCGCTTGCCCTTCATGTGCCATGCCATACATCATACGCCCTGCACCAAAGATATCGCTGTTAATCGCCGAAATTGCCGCCGTGATCACCACAACATTTAAGATATTCGCCGCAGATTGAATACCTAAGCTATCGAAAATTTGCACAAATGGGCTACCTTGCTGCCCAATTTGGTTCCACGGGTAAATGCACATCAAGACAAATAACGTTAGGACATAAAACAGTAAGATGCGAATTGGTACTGCATTAATCGCTCTTGGGATAGTCGTTTCAGGGTTCTTCGCTTCACTCGCGGTAATACCAATAACTTCAATTCCCCCGAAAGCAAACATCACGACAGCAAAGGATGCAATCACCCCACCAATACCATTTGGCATAAACCCATCGTGAATAAATAAGTTTGATACCCCAACCGCATGGTCTGCTGCTTGGCCAAAACCAAACATCATGATGGCTGCACCACCGACAATCATCGCAATAATCGCAATAACTTTAATGATTGACAGCCAAAACTCCATTTCACCGAAGGTTTTCACGTGACATAGGTTTATCGCGCCAATAAAGAAAATAATGCTTAACACCCAAATCCACTGTGCAACCTCTGGAAACCACAGTTTCATATAAACACCAAATGCCGTCACGTCCGCCAAACAAACGATGAGCATTTCAAAAACATAGGTCCATCCCGCAAAAAAACCCGCTCTAGCCCCTAAATAATGGCTGGCATACTGTGAGAACGACCCCGCAAGTGGCCGATGAACCGCCATTTCACCCAGCGCTCTCATTACCATAAATACTGCGGCACCGCCGATAATATAGGCGAGTAATACCGCAGGCCCAGCGGTTTCTATTGCTTTCGCCGAACCATAAAATAAACCTGTACCAATCGCAGAACCTAAAGCCATAAATCGAATGTGGCGCGCAGAAAGCCCTCGCGCAAGTTGTGATGTGCTTTGCATGATTTATCCTTCGTATTATTTTATTGTCGTGCAGATAAATACTTCAGGTAGCCGATACTTTGCCGGCCACCTTTTATTTGCTTGATATGTTAGTTAGGGAAGACTGCGCCAGCCTTGAAGAGCGCAGACAGTTTATATTGGTTAATTAAATTAATTGCCGCTTCAATATCAGGGGCAAAATAACGGTCTTTATCATAGTAAGTCACTTGGTCACGCAACGTTTTACGTGCTTTTTCCAAGGTTTCGCTCGACGTCAAACCTTCACGAAAATCCATTCCCTGACACGCAGAAAGCCATTCAATGGCTAAAATACCTGTGACATTCTTTGCCATTTCCCATAATCGACGACCTGCTGCAGGCGCCATCGATACGTGGTCTTCTTGGTTAGCGGATGTAGGTAGGCTATCAACACTCGAAGGGTGTGCTAATGCTTTGTTTTCACTGGCTAATGCAGCCGCGGTCACTTGGGCTATCATAAAGCCTGAATTGACGCCGCCATTATTCACTAAGAAAGGTGGCAACTGCGACATGTGGGTATCCATCAATAATGCAATGCGACGTTCGGATAACGCGCCAATTTCTGCTAATGCAAGTGCAATATTATCGGCTGCCATCGCAACAGGTTCGGCATGGAAGTTACCGCCCGAAATAATATCGCCATTATCGGTAAAGACTAACGGGTTATCTGACACCGCATTGGATTCAATTAATATCACTTCGGCTGCTTGGCGAATTTGGGTTAAACAAGCCCCCATGACTTGTGGCTGACAACGTAGTGAATAAGGGTCTTGCACTTTCACGCAGTTTTCATGGGACTTCGCCAATTCACTCGTCGGTGATAAAATATCACGGAACATCGCCGCTACATCGATTTGCCCTTTTTGCCCTCGAACTTCTTGCACTCGTGCATCGAACGGTTTACGGGAGCCCAATGTGGCTTCAACACTAAGCGCACCACAAACAATGCCAGATAGCAGCAATTTTTCTGCTTCAAATAACCCTTTCAATGCAAAGGCCGTGGATGTTTGCGTGCCGTTTAATAACGCTAGCCCCTCTTTAGCTTCCAATTTTAGTGGCGCTAACCCAGCTTTTTCTAACGCTTTTTTCGCTGAGATCCACTTGCCTTCATAACGCGCCTTTCCTTCTCCTAGCAGAATTAAACTCATATGCGCCAATGGTGCTAAGTCACCAGAAGCCCCTACAGAGCCCTTCGCAGGAATAAATGGATAAACTTGCGCATTCACTAATGCAATTAAAGCATTAATGACTTCGAGACGGATACCAGAGAAACCGCGAGCTAAACTATTAATTTTGAGCACCATGATTAAACGCACGAGGTCATCATCTAACGGCTCGCCAACACCCGCAGCATGAGACATCACAATAGAGCGTTGTAATGATTGCAAATCTTTAGTCGCGATGCGGGTATTGGCAAGTAAACCAAACCCCGTATTGATACCGTAAGCGGTTCTATCTTCTTCAATAATTTTATTGACCGTTGCAACACTTTTTTCAATAGCCGCATGAGCGCGTTTATCCAATGTCACTGTTACCGCTTGTTGGAAAACAATACGCAGGTCTTCGAGTGTCATTTTTCCTGGGTGAATAGTTAACTTAGTCATTAATGGCACTCCTTAACGTGTTTTAATCATTGGTAAATTAAGATTTTTTTCTTGCGCACAAGCAATCGCGATGTCATACCCTGCATCTGCGTGGCGCATGACGCCTGTAGCTGGGTCATTGTGTAGCACTCGAGCAATACGCTCTGCGGCTTCATCCGTTCCATCACAGACAATCACAACCCCAGAGTGCTGAGAGAAGCCCATACCTACGCCACCACCGTGATGTAAGGATACCCACGTCGCACCACTGGCTGTATTTAATAACGCATTGAGTAACGGCCAGTCTGAAACGGCATCAGAGCCATCTTTCATCGACTCTGTTTCCCGATTTGGGCTGGCCACTGAGCCTGAATCTAGGTGGTCACGGCCGATAACAATTGGAGCCGAAACCTCACCGTTTCTGACCATCTCATTGAATGCTAAACCTAATTTAGCGCGGTCCCCAAGCCCTACCCAACAGATACGCGCTGGCAAACCTTGAAAGCTGATACGTTCACGCGCCATATCCAACCAGCGATGCAAGTGCTTATCATCCGGTAGAAGTTCTTTTACTTTCGCATCGGTTTTATAGATATCTTCAGGATCCCCTGATAACGCGACCCAACGGAATGGGCCAACACCGCGGCAAAATAGTGGGCGAATATAAGCAGGCACAAAACCAGGGAAATCAAACGCATTCTCTACGCCCATTTCCAACGCCATTTGGCGGATATTGTTCCCATAATCAAACGTTGGAATGCCTTGCTGTTTGAACGCCAGCATCGCTTTAACGTGTTCCGCCATGGATTTTTTTGCAGCCAATGCAGTCGCTTGCGGGTCTTGAACACTGCGTTCACGGTACTCTTCCCAGCTCATCCCAATTGGCAAATAACCATTTAGCGGGTCATGGGCACTTGTCTGGTCGGTCACCATATCCGGTTTAACACCGCGTTTGACGAGCTCAGGAAGAACTTCAGCGGCATTAGCACACAGTGCGATAGAAATGGCTTTGCCTTCCGATGTGTATTTTTTGAGACGCGCTAGAGCATCATCAAGATCGACCGCTTGTTCATCCACATAATGGGTTCTTAAACGGAAATCGATACGGCTTTGTTGGCACTCAATATTCAATGAGCAAGCACCTGCCAGTGTCGCGGCTAGAGGTTGTGCGCCCCCCATGCCACCTAAACCCGCGGTAAGTACCCAGCGCCCAGTTAAATCACCGTTAAAGTGCTGACGAGCGGCTTCCACAAAGGTTTCATAGGTTCCTTGAACAATGCCTTGGCTGCCGATATAAATCCAGCTACCTGCCGTCATTTGGCCATACATGGCGAGGCCTTTCGCATCCAACTCATTAAAATGTTCCCAGTTTGCCCAATGTGGCACGAGATTTGAGTTAGCGATTAAAACACGTGGGGCATTTGCATGGGTTTTGAAAACACCGACAGGCTTACCTGACTGAACCAGCAGTGTTTCATCGCTCTCGAGTTGTTTCAGGGACTCAACAATTTGGTCATAGCATTGCCAATTCCGTGCCGCGCGCCCAATACCACCATAAACCACTAATTCATGAGGGTTTTCTGCAACATCTGGGTCAAGGTTATTCATTAACATACGTAATGGAGCTTCAGTGAGCCAACTTTTGGCACTTAAGGTATTCCCCCGCGGTGCCCTAATTTCGATATTTCGATATTTATTATTCAGTGCTGTCACTTGTATACCCTCTTTTATCTGTCCATTAGCTACCTTTTATTGTTCTTATAGATATAGTTGTATATACATGTACGATCAATTAATTTTTTAACATAAAGATTAAAAAAATGTGATATGAAAATGTTTTTATACAAATAAAACAATTAGATAAAAAACAAGGCTGATATTTTGGTGTATTTTCTTTATTCTAAATATGCCTACCAGATCACATTTGATTTACAATAAATTCACACAAAATAGGTATGGAAGAGAATAACTCGATACGATAAGCGGAAAATAGGTTGTATATCATTCCGCCCATATTTTTACGTGGTGAAAGAACTTATGACGTGAAACTACCTTTAAGCTTATAGCGGTGACCAGGAAACAATAGTTTGGTACTTGTCACAGTGAAAGACTGGGACCAAGTACGCCTTGTAATTAACAAACAAGATGCGCCTGTGGTAATTTGCAATAACCTCGCTGAGCGCTCATCAGCTTCTACGGCCTCAACAATATGCTCCCCTTGTGTTAAAGGGGCGACTTGGGACAAATAATCATGGGGGGTAATCGATAAAAAGTTTTGCTGTAAATAATCAGGCGCTGCTAACGCATTGACATATCTGTCTTCAATTTGTACAGGGACATCATTTTCTAAATGTACAATAATAGAATGAAATATCACGGTATCTGGGCTAATATTTAACTCATTTGCGAGCGCGGGTGACGCTTGTATTTCTTCGAGTTTAATTATCCTGCAGCTGTACTTATGGTTTCTCGCCAGTATTTCCGCTTCAATACTGTGGATTTCAAATAGCGCAGATTGCCCCTTTGGCTCAGCCACGAACGTTCCCACACCTTGCAAGCGAACCAATAACCCTTCTGCGGTTAATTCACGTAGTGCTCGGTTTGCCGTCATTCGACTACATTGAAACTGTGTAACTAACTCAGCCTCAGATGGAATACGGTCATTTGCCTGCCACTCTGCGGTGTGGATTTTTTCAATAATCGATTGTTTTACTTGCAAATATAGCGGGAGCGGTACCCCCTGCTTATCCTTTTTATCGGCTGTCACAGTCATTTCCAATTTAATGATTAAAATCTTAAGTATTAATATGCTATTCATTGAATAGCATACAACACGACCTTAGTGCTATCGGACATTTTTTATCCTGACAGTCGCGAATAAAAACATCATGCTTAATTATTAAGCATTCACATAATTAAACGATGTAATTTTAATAGAAACAAACAAAAAACAGAAAATATTTAGGGCAAATTGCGGCAAACAACATTATTTACCGCTATTAATTATTATTATTTTCGTAGCTAGAACTGCGGGTCACATATATCACCCGTTTCGATGGGTAATTTTGCCTTCATGCACTCGAATGAACAATGGGTTACTCCCCTGCTCATAAATCATTTCGACTGGCTCTTGCGCGTTCCACACAACAAAATCAGCAACAAAGCCCGTTTTTAATTGCCCATGGCTACTTTCACGGCCTAACGCCTTCGCAGCGTGACGTGTCACACCTGCCCATATCTCCTCCGGTGTCAGCTTAAATAAGACAGCCGCCATATTCATAATAATACGTAACGAGGCAAAAGGACTGGTGCCCGGGTTAAAATCCGTTGAAACCGCCATAGGAACGTTATGTTCCCTCAACAGCTCAATTGGCGGTAATTTGGTTTCCCTCAGAAAATAAAATGCCCCCGGTAGCAAGACCGCGACTGTTCCGCTCGCTTTAAGTGCTTTAACCCCTTCTAAATCTAAATATTCAATGTGGTCAACCGATAACCCTTTGTATCGGGCAACTAATTCGCTCCCACCTAGATTTGATAACTGCTCCATATGCCCTTTCACAGGAATGCCTAATTTCTGCGCCGCTGCAAATAACTTTTCGCTTTGAGCAAGGGAAAAACCCACGCTTTCACAGAAAACATCGACTGCTTCAAACAAGCCTTTTTCCCATAGTCTAGGCATGATTTTTTGGCAAATCAAATCAATGTATTCATCAGGTTTATCTTTATATTCAACGGGAACGGTGTGAGCGGAGAGCAAGGTTGAACTGACTGAAATAGGATATTGTGCAGATAACCGTTTTGCGACTTGTAACTGTTTTTCTTCATTTTCATAATCAAGCCCATAACCTGATTTCATTTCTATACTTGTCACACCTTCTCGAATTAATGCTTCGAGCCTTGGCTTAGCGCGTTCAAATAACTCGTTCTCGCTCATCTTACGGGTTTCACGCACAGTAGAATTAATTCCACCACCTTGAGAACTAATAGTTTCATAAGAGACCCCATTCATTCGCTGTTCCCATTCAGAAGCTCGGTCACCACCAAAAACTAAATGTGTATGGCAATCGATTAATCCTGGGGTTATTAATTTACCCTTTACATCAATAACCTGGCAGTCATTTAATTCAATTTCCTGAGTAGGAACAATTGCAACTATTTTATTATCACGGACAACTAAATCATGGTGTTCAACAAGCCCATAAGGGACTGATAGTTCTGGATCCATAGTGGCAATACGGCCATTACGCCAAACGATATCTTGAGAGTGTGTTTTGAATACCATCGTTTTTCCTATTGTTATTGAATTCATTGTTATTGAATTCATTGTTATTGAATTCATTGTTATTGAATTCAGTTTTAATCATTGTATTAATAAATAGTATAGATATGTATATACAATTAGACTAGCAAGTCCCCTTTTGTCAATGCTTACCTGTAAAAAGGTTATAAATATGTTACTTAGCGCGAACAATCTACGATTATCACCATTCATTAAAAATGAGTTACACTAGCAATCAGAAAAATTAATCACAAAAAATATATTATTAAAATTATGAAGAAAAAATTTGGTCTAGAAGATGAAGAGATCCGTCTTTTCAAAGAAGCCATTAATGGAGCAAAGAAAATCCATCAGGACCAAGTCCTGCACGCACCTGTTCGTGCCAAGGTGACACAACCATCAAATAAAAAAGTCATGCAAGAACAGGTTGACGCCTCTTTTTATTTTTCAGATGAATTTCAACCGCAACTTGAAAATGAAGGCCCAACGCGTTATTTAAGGCCCGACGCTAACCCTTATGAATTAAAAAAACTTCGTCGGGGTGACTACGCTCCTGAGTTGTTTTTGGATTTACATGGCTTAACACAAATGGAAGCAAAGCAAGAAATTGGCGCGCTTATTGCGGCCTGTAAGCGTGAAAATGTCTATTGTGCCTGTATTATGCACGGCCATGGTAAGCATGTTTTAAAGCAGCAAACACCGCTATGGCTTGCCCAACACCCTGATATTATTGCTTTTCACCAAGCACCTAAAGAATGGGGGGGTAATGCAGCCTTATTACTACTCATTGAAACCGCGGAGAGCGCTCGCCGTTAAGCGCTCATCCGTTCTGTATTATTTCGCAAATAATAGTTGTGATGGACTCAGCATCCATTCTAAATGACTTTTCTGATGGGCCACATCAATATCAACACATGCAACTGTTGATGTGGTGAACATCGGAGGTTCTTTATGTGGACATAGCTCCGACACTAAATACCCCACCAGCGGTAAATGAGATACAACTAATATCGCATTAGCGCCTAGCACAGCAAGATCTCGAATATGGTCAGCCACAAATGCGGCATTCCCTCCTGGCGTTAATTGCCCTAAAACCTCCGCCTTTACGGGTAAATCGAGGTGCTGACTCACAACCTGCCTAGTTTGTTCGGCTCTTAGATAGGGGCTCACTAACACCGAATCAATCTTAATACCTTGGTTCTGTAACCATTGAGCCATTAATACTGAGTCGTCTTTTCCCTTTTGAGTCAATGGGCGCTCAGCATCGCTAGGCGCTTGTATCGCTGCATCACCGTGACGCATAATGTAAACTTGCATAATCCACCATCTGAGTAACCTACCTTATTAAGGTGGCTATTCTTTTGTTGTTAAGATAATTGTTGTAAAAGTAACCATCAGTTGGGGTGAAATGTGATTCTGCATGAAATGACCAACAAAGAAAATGATTTGAGTAAATTTTTATGCATGTTTCTTTAGCAGGCTATGTTGCGAGCTAAATTTTGGTATTTATTATCAATCAGTTAAAGATAATATAATTAGTTATTCTAACTGTACGAACTTGGCTTAAAAAAGCCTGATAACCAAGGATATATTTGGTATCAGGCCTTGACTGGTTTTATTGAATCAAACAACCATTGGCTAACAGGCTATCCTGCTATGCCATGATTGTTGATGCTATTACTGTTCGTTACTTGATTTTGTTGCATTAACCCCATCTTCTGCATCTGCAGAAAAAAAGGTTCGATTATTTTCTGCCATGTTACATAGCAATTCACAAGGCTGGAATTTATCACCATATTTCATAGCGAGGTTATTCAGGGTTTCCACGGTTTTTGCAATCCCCAGGCTATCCATATACCTGAATGGGCCACCAAAGAAAGGTGGGAAACCGATACCAAATACCGCCCCGACATCCCCATCACGTGCACTTTTAATAATCTTTTCATCAAGGCAACGGGCAGCCTCGTTAAGCATCATCATAACGCACCGCTGTGCAATATCCGCTTTAGTCAATGTATCGTTGGGAACTACACCAATCAGTGAATAAATGGTTTTATCGACTTGACGCTTACTGGCTTTTTTCCAAAACCACAACTTATTAGTGTGGTGACCATATTCATAAAAACCTTTGCCATTTTTCTTACCTTTACGGTCGTCTTTAACGACTTTGTCGAGTAAATCAGGGGCTTTGAAACGCTCACCAAAACGCTCAACTAAAATCGGTAAAATTTTAGTTCCTACATCAATACCGACTTCGTCTAATAGATTAAAAGGCCCGACAGGGAAGCCAAATTCGACTAAAGCACGGTCAATATGCTCTATTGATTCACCTTCAACAAGGCATTGGGCAGCTTCACATAAGAATGGGGCTAAAATGCGATTTACATAGAAACCGGCATCATCCCCCACGACAATTGCTGTTTTGCCTTGGCGTTTTGCTAGAGCAACAACGGTTGCAATCGTTGTTTCGTCTGTGTGTTGATGAGGGATTACTTCAACCAAAGGCATTTTATCGACTGGGCTAAAGTAGTGTAAGCCGATGACTTTTTCAGGATGCGTCGCATTCTGTGCAATTTGGTGAATAGGTAAGGATGATGTATTAGAAGCAAAAATAGCTTGTTGTTTCGACATCTTTTCAACTTCAGCAACCATTTTTTGTTTTAATGCTAAATCTTCAAATACCGCTTCAATGATAACATTAGCGTTTTCCAGCCCTTGATAACTTAATGTGCCTGATACCTTAGCCATAACGGCTGCTCGTTCCCGGGCTAGTAACCGCCGTTTGATAACTCGCTGAGTCAGTAGGTCCCAGCTATAACGCAGGGCTTGGGTGACACCTTTGTCTGAAATATCTTTAATACGAACGGGTAATTTACCTTGAAAAGCGGTGACATAAGCAATTCCGCCGCCCATCAACCCACCGCCAAGCACACCAACTTGGTTAATTTTCAAGGGTGCAGCTTGCGCCCCCGTTTCATTTTTTAACGCGGTAACCGCAAAAAATAAATTACGTAATGCAGCAGACTCTGGTGTCATCACAAGCTCACCGAAGGCTTTCGCTTCTTCTGCATAACCGGCTTGCAACCCTTTATTCATTCCTGTTTTCACAACATGAATAATTTTTTCAGGGGCTGGGTAATGGCCTTTGGTTTTGCTGAGTGCTTTTTGTTTGGCGCTATCGAACACTTTATTGCGTAATAATTTGCTGCTTAATAAGCGCTGTTGCCAATGGATAGCAGGACGCTGAACGCCCCCTTTTTTCACCATTTTAACTGCAACGTCGAGTAAAATAGACTCAGGAACTACATCATCAACTAACCCTATTTTCAGCGCCTGTTTCGCTTTTAGCTGGCGGCCTGTCAGCATTAAATCCAATGCATGTGGAATACCAATCAACCGAGGTAAACGCTGCGTTCCTCCAGAGCCAGGTAATAACCCCAATTGTACTTCAGGCAAGCCTAACTTCGTTTTATCATCATTAGAACAAACCCTCGCATGACATGCCAAGGCAAGCTCTAGCCCGCCGCCTAAACACGCACCATGTATTGCGGCAATAATAGGCAATGGGTAATTATCGATTTTATCAAATAGTGCATGACCTGCTTTTGACAACTCACTGGCTTGAGCTTTATTTTCACAGCCAGCTATCATGCTAATGTCTGCGCCTGCAATAAAACTGTCTTTTTTCCCTGAGGTGATAACTAAGCCTTTCAAACCAGAGGTAGACTGCGCTTGCTGTAAAACTGCAAGGAATTGCTCCGCAAATTCCGCTTTTAATGTATTCACTTTTTCATTCGGTACATCAATGAAGATGACCCCGACGTTTTCATCATGAATTTCTAAGCGAAAAGCCTGTTGTGTTTTTTCTCTTGCAACTTCTATAGCAGAATTTTGAGCCATTATTCCACCTCTAAGATCATAGCTGCACCTAAACCACCCGCAGCACAAGCTGTTGTTAAACCAAAACCACCACCCCGTCTGCGCAATTCATTTAGGGTTTGAGTCACCATTCGTGCGCCTGTGGCTGCAAATGGGTGCCCATAAGCGATAGAGCCCCCTAAGACATTAAATTTATCCATATCCACTTCGCCAATTGCGTTATCTATTCCTAATTTTTCTTGAGCGAATTTACGACTACCAAACATTTGTAAATTAGCGAGTGTTTGCGCAGCAAAGGCTTCATGCATATCAATCAGGGATAAATCTTGCAGCGATAACCCCGCTCGTTTCAAAGCAAGCGGAGTGGCATAAGAAGGCCCCAAAAGCATATCTTCCCATACGTCTATCGCTGAAAACGCATAACTTCGAATATAGCCTAACGGTGTATAACCCAGCGATTTCGCTCGAGATTCTGTCATCATCAACACCGCAGCGGCACCATCGGTCAACGGTGTGCTGTTCGCAGCGGTAACACTACCGTGCTTACGGTCAAAGGCGGGTTTTAATTTCGCATAGGATGATAATACTGAGTTTGTACGCACATTGTTATCTTGGGAAAAAGCTTGCTTAAAGGGCGGCATATATGCGGTCATAACTTCATCATTTAAAGCGCCATTTTCCCACGCTTTTGTCGCTAACATATGCGAGCGATGAGCAAGCTCATCTTGCTGGGCTCGGCTAATTTGATAACTTTTCGCCATTTGCTCCGCGGTATCTCCCATACGCAGCCCTGTAGAATATTCCGCAACACCGGGTGCAACTGGCGCTAAATCCCTCAAACGTAATTTCGCTAACAATGATAATTTTTGCCCAACAGACTTTGCTTTGCTTAATGCTAATAACGTCTCGGCCAATTTTTTTGATACGCCAATAGGAAGCACAGAAGATGAATCTGCCCCGCCAGCAATACCGATAGAAATATCGCCTACCCTCATACTTTGAGCAACGTTAACAATTGCTTGAAAACTTGTCGCACAGGCTCTTGATACACTATAGGCATCAGTTGAGACACTCATCCCTGTACCAAGAACAATTTCCCGCGCAATATTCGGTGCTTCTGGCATTTGCACCACTTGCCCAAATACCAGTTGCTCAATCAGGTTTCTATCTAAATCATTACGGGCTAATAATTCAGCAACTACGGCTTTACCTAGATCGACTGCTGGAATTCCTGCGTATGCCGTAGATTGCTTTGCAAAAGGTAAGCGTAGACCACTGACAATGGCGATCCTTTCATTTGTTTTATCTGTATTTTCACCATGGTTGAGATGTTGATTCATGGTCGCTCCTGCTAAAGCAAAAATGAAAATTATAGTTAATTAGCTCTCTAAGCGGACAAAGAGGTCTGACCTGTAACAATTGTTAACATAAAATTCACAATTATCAATGGGTATTGATAAAAAATGCGAGCAGGTACGCAACTTAGAGTAAAAACCCAACAAATTGCAGCAGAGGAAAACAGGAGGGAAATAAGGAAGCCTTTTATCACTGAGCGTTAATCACGCCATCGTTTTAGTGATAAAAGGCAAATCAGAGCAAATTCAATCGTTTGATTAACGAAGGCCTAATTGAAAAATCAAACTTTCTGCTTCACAGCTAAAACTAAACTCTGCCGTAAGCTCAACGCCACCCTCTACAGGCTTAATAGAATGGGTTATCGCACAAGGGTCTGACTCAACAGATTTTGCTTTCTCTGTGAGTGTTTTCAACATAGTTTCCGCTTCATTTTGTGTAGCGAATACATGCTGATACGAGGCAGTGCAGTCTTTATTATCTAATACTGTTCCCACATCTACGCAGCAGCAGGCTGCGGTTTCATCCGCGCTACAACGGTTAATCGCATCAGTCATTTTACTCTCCAAATAAACAAACTGTTAAGTCGCTATCATAACGCTGAAAAAGTGCTAAAAACTAGTGTGTATCAAAATATATCGCTAATAATTAAACATAAGTTTGATCTTACCCCGTATTCGTATACTTTTTGCTCCCAATTCGTCAGTCAATGTTGCCATTTTGTTAAATATGTAGCATTTTTGAAAACAAAGTCACAATAACTGCAAAACAAGCTTGCAACATATCAGGTGGTCAGACCTATACTCTAGTAACTGGTCTGATTTGTCATAACGGCAAGGGACCCTACAATTCTGCGCTTCTTGCGATAGAAGTCGCTTTATTCAAAATAAAACATAAGAGGGTTTTGGTCATGAGCCAGAAAAACCTGTTTTCTAGATCAGCTTTAGCAATAGCAGTGGCAATTGTATCATCCAACGCAGGCGCGGCTGGTTTTTTGCTTAATGAATATTCTACATCCGCACTGGGACGCGCGTTTTCGGGAGCGGGTGCAATGGGCGACAACGCAAGTGAGGGAAGCCGAAACCCTGCTGCCATGATGTTGTTTGATCGCCCTTCTCTTTCTGTTGGTGCCGTTTATATTGACCCAAGCGTTGATATCAAAGGTAAAGGAGGCTCTTTACTTGGTAGTAATACAACAGCAAATGATATTGCGCCAAGTGCTGTAGTACCCAATGCTCACTTTATCTTCCCAGTTAATGACAAGTGGGCTGTTGGTACTTCAATGACCACCAACTTTGGTTTAGCCACTGATTTTAATAAAAATTATGCTGCAGGCCCTATCGGTGGTAAAACAGACCTAAAAACTGTTAACCTGAACCTAAGTGGTGCATACCGCGTAAATAATAATTTCAGTTTTGGCTTGGGCGTGAACGCGGTATATGCCGATGCAGAAATTACTCGTCATGCAGGTGACCTTGGCGCCCTAGCACCTAAATTAGGCTTACCTTCGTTCCCTGCCAGCACTACCATGGCTAAATTAACAGGGGATGACTGGGGTTATGGTTGGAATGCGGGTATTTTGTATGAAATCAATGATGATAACCGTTTAAGTTTAAGCTATCGTTCTAAAGTTAAAGTTAAGTTTGAAGATGGCAAATATTCCAATGACATACCTAAATCAATAACTCAGTTACATGGTACTGGGGGTGAAAAAGTCAAAGGTAAGTTAGACCTTAATTTACCAGATATTTGGGAGTTCTCTGGGTACCATAAAGTTGCTCCTAAGTGGGCTTTACACTATAGCGTTGCCTATACTGGCTGGAGTGAATTTAAAGAATTAACCGCCTATAGAAAAAGTGATGGCGAACAGTTATTCCATAAACCTGAGCACTTTAAAGATGCTTGGCGTTTAGCACTCGGTACCACCTATTTTTATGATGATAACTGGACATTCCGTACCGGTATTGCCTACGACCAAACGCCTGTACGTTCAGATTACCGTTCTATTTCTATCCCTGACCAAGACCGTTACTGGTTAAGTGCAGGTACAACGTATGCATTTAATGAAAATGCATCTGTTGATGTGGGTATTTCTTATATGCACGGTAAAAAAGTAAATATTAAAGAAAGATTAAGTGAAGATGTTCCTGAAAGTATCCTTCCAGCATATCATTTCAAGTCTGAAGGTTCTGCTTGGTTATACGGCGTAAACTTCAACTATACGTTCTAATTAATCGAATTTTTAAGTATCAGGGAGTTCTCTCCCTGGTACTATTATCAATGTCAATTGCCCCATCCCACTAATTTTCAAAACTTAACATAAATTTTCTTGACCCTCACCCGCATCATATGTAAATTAAATGTTAAGAACATGAGTTCACCTCATCATTTCTTTATAAAATACACACTATCGCATTTTTAAGATAAATCGCTTTAGATTTCATTAGATTATCATTCATTCTCTGAATGTTCTTATTTGCAAGCACAACCCAATAGCATATTTTATACTGATGATATCCACTAATATATGGCTTTTCATCAAACTGTATTAATCACGCTATATTCTATTATTGGCTACGGCCGCGAAGGCATGTAAAAGAGGCAACAATGACTAAAACTTAGGAGGCTGTATGGGAACACTGTTTACTGTCGGTTTTATTGGTGTATTAGGGGTAATAGCCTTAATTGACACCGTCTCTCAACGAGGAAAGCGAGACAATGATTAGCTTTTTATTTATCACTCTCTAGTATCATTCGTATACAAGAGAGTGATAAACCTTCCAAAACAATTCAATTTACTAATCTATCGAATCAAGCTGGTCTTCAATCGCTGCCGCATTTGGGTTTTCTGTTGCTTTTAACGCGCCACCACTTGATAAAAAGTCATTACGTTGGAAATAGGCTTCTCGCATCATTAAGTACGGGTCTGAAGAGTTCTTCAATAATCCATCTGAATCTAATAGCCTTGCTCGGGTTTCAATTCCTTCCAGTGCCCATTTACCCGCGGACATCCAGAATGTGAGATAGCTTAGCATTGGATATAAATCATCAACTAAGTCCCCCCCTTGTTCCCTCGGTGTTGCACTGCCATACCCCGGTAACACCACATAAGGACCATAGCCCACATCGTAATAGCCTAAGGTATTACCAAAACGTTTTGGCTCTTCTTTCGCTAATTGAGGGTTTGCCATTGTCGCCACATCAATGAGCCCCCCCATGCCGAAGACAGTATTAAGGAAGAAGCGGTTAAAATGTTTGAAACCTTGAGTCACTTCCCCACGCAGAAAGCTATTTAGCATACTTGCAGGTTCTTCAAGGTTAACAAAAAAATTGGTTAATCCATTACGGGCAGGCATCGGGACATAATCATTCCAAGCAACAGCAACTGGCCTCAAGACATAAGGGTCAAGGACGTTATAGTTGAAATTAAACATTGCTCGGTTGAACCCTTCTAATGGGTCCGAACGTTCATGTGTTTCTGGATCAATGCTACTTGCACAACCTGCAATTAACACCCCTGCCAGAAAAACGCCCGTCATGCGAAACTTCATAACACTTCTCCATTCCCTGTACCGTCCTACTGCGGTACTTTTCCACTGTAATAACTGCTTTGCTTATAGTAAGGCGAAAAAAAGAATTATGTTAATCCTTTTGAGTTATTCGATTATCTTAAAGGCTAATTATACGCCATTTAATAATATTCTTATTATAAGAAAATTGAACAGTTAGTACAAAATAGAAATGCGCCCACTCAGCCATAAAGATGATAATCACCCTATTTTCGAATGAAAAACAGTCAAATAAATATTTATGGAAGATAAATTCGATTATTTGTCCGTAACAACTTGATTCAATTAGACCTGAACAGTAAAATGCTTTCGCTATCGTAACTACGACTCCAAAAGTCCCCTTAGTTAAATGGATATAACGAGCCCCTCCTAAGGGCTAGTTGCAGGTTCGATTCCTGCAGGGGACACCATTGCCACTTCTAAAGACCTCTCAAGACTTCCAATTTTTTAAATAAAAACAATAGATTAATTATTTTGACTTCCAAAAAGGTCTAGTAACTTCTAGTGGAATCTAAGTATTAATGTGTATAGTATTGTGTATAGGTCTAGGTTCGATAAAAAAACTATACACATTATGCTGCTCACTGATATCCAAATTCGTAAAGCTAAGCCTAAAGATAAGGCTTACACCCTAAATGATGGCAATGGCTTATCCCTTCTCATTGAACCCAATGGTTCCAAGGGGTGGCGGTTTCGTTATCGCTTTGCTGGTAAGCCTAAAATGATTTCATTTGGTGTGTATGGGCAAATTTCTTTAGCCGATGCCAGAAGAAAAAGAGATGAAGCAAAAAAACAGCTTTCAGATGGTATAGACCCTAGTGATGCTCGCAAATCGGAAAAGATTACACAAAAATATGCTGCTGAAAATACGTTTAAAGCGGTTGCAATGGAATGGCATGCATCAAAATGTTCTACATGGTCAAAAGGCTATGCGAGCGAGATATTGCGGTGTTTTGAAAATGATGTTTTTCCTTTCACACGAAATAAAGTTCTCAACCACGTAAAATTCACTACACCGCACCCGCCTGCACAATTTGGATCATAAAATTATTTCAGTTTCAAAGTGAAGTACATTTAGTGAATAAATTTATAATTATTTGAATATAAATAGTTTTTTTATTTTATGTGAGATTTTTACTTAAGAGTATGAGTCGCATAAAAACTGAAAAACTAAACTATTAGCCTCACTACCCAACTAAATTATTTGTACATTGCTTCATTTATCGTGCCAGATACGTTATCTAGGTCAATACAATTGAATGTCAGTGTTCTATCCGCCATCAACACCCTAATAGAATATAACTTCTCCATTGAAGCCCCTATTTTCTGTGGATATGCAGCGTATGGTGTCAACTGTTCTTTTTGCCACTCTTTGCAAGTGTTGAAATCACCTAACTCTTTTACTTTTATAAGCTGCTTATAAGGGCGTACTATTTCTGGCTTTTTATTGTTAGCTGACATCGCCTGTAGCTCATCCAAACTATATGTCGTCGCCATTAAAGGCGACTGAAAACACATAAATAATATAACCACTAAGGCTCTTTTCATCTCAGCATCCCATCAATTAATTTCAGTCATGTTAACTTAACGGGTGTGCTAATTGAAGCAAACAAAAAATACCTACGCTAATTCAGTTTTAGTGAGATAATGCCTTTCCATGCCTTTCTCTGGGAAATCAGACAATGACATTTGTTTCACATATCCTAATTTTTCATAAAATGGCAAGGCTTGAAAACTGAAGGTGTCAACTAAGCTATGAATACAACCTAGTTTAATTGCTTCCCGTTCAGCAGCCTTCATCAATTTACTGCCTAATCCCATTTTTCTGGCGTCCTCACTTACCCATAAAAAATCGATACAAAGCCAATTCGCCTTGACAGAAGCCAGTAATCCTCCAAGCATAACACCAGAATCATTTTTAAAATAAACGCCTAGCTCACCAAAACGTTCTGCACTCAAATATTGGATATTAAAACTACGTAACCCTGCAAGGAGTTCATCTTTATCTTCAGTGGTGATTTCATGTGCAACAATAATATTCATTCGATGCTCTACTGATACTCTGCTAATACTCGGCTAATAACGTGTTATTTCAAACATATTTACTTTGATAAGAAAACAGTAAAATAGGAGAGGATTGAATATGCTATTTTAAAATACATCAGTTTCTATAATTTGGGTAATTAAAGCCGTTACAGACAATACCAATGAAGATTTGATCATTTGCTGAAAACGGTGTTTTTGTAATTCAATTAATTGGTTATCGACAAGATCCTCTGGTTGATTGAATCTCATCATTTCTGGTAAAGGTTCCATACAATGGAGCATTTTAATACTGCCTAAAATTTCATCATCCGTAAAATTTATATTTAAATCCTCTGCCGATAACGATTCGTTTAAAGCAAGAAATAATTCTATATCTTCATAGGTTTCGCGAGAAATAGCCCCTAATGCAAATAGGAGTTTCAAACGAACTGATAACTCCCCTAATGGCCCATTTCCAGTTAAAAGTGGTTCAACGGCATACTTTACCGCATAATCATCCTTTCTAAAAACTTTTAACATTAATTTATCAATAGCTTGTGAAATTAAAACAACGACTTCTTGAACAAACAAATATACTTCTGGCCGTTGATTTAACCGCTCAAGGATCTGATTTTCAATGTTTTGTTTATTTTCCATATTAGCTTCTTTTATCACTTTACAGCTATACTGCTTACTATCATACAGTAGATAGCCATAAAGTGACTGAACCTCAGTTAATCAATCTATTATCCGTAATATCACTTGTTACTCAATATCAATAACTGGTATTGGGAACTAATTCTATCAACAACCTCGGGATATTTCTCTAACCCACAAAGCTCAACAACCGCTTGATATATACCTTTATCAGCTATTAACTTTGCCATTTCATTTGCTTGAGGATCGGCTTCACATCTGAAATGTAATGCGGCAGCAATTCCTATGATCAGATTTTCATTTGGTAATTGATATTCTAATGTGCCTAGCAAAGGCTTAATTAAGCGATCATTAGAACTTAACTTTCTTATAGGCTGTCGCCCAACTCGACTAACATCATCTTTTAAATATGGGTTTGCAAAGCGACTTAGTATTTTATCTATGTATTGATTATGTATTTGTGAATCAAAACCATAACGTTGAATTAAAACTTGTCCACTTTCTTGCATAGCCGATTTAACAACAGTATAGATCCTCAAATCTCCAATTGCCTCGCTGATTGTCTGGTATCCATATCGCTGCCCTAAATACGCTGTCATTGCATGACCTGTATTTAATGTAAATAGTTTACGTTCAACAAATGCCATTAGATTGTTCGTCAATTCCATTCCATCGATAATAGGAATATCACCAACAAATTGTGTTCGGTCAACAATCCACTCGCTAAAGGATTCGACAGTAACATCAAGTGGGTCATCATTCGCTGCATCCATCGGAGGAACGATCCGGTCAACTGCGGAGTCTACAAAACCAATATGTTGGTCAACCCATTGATGTAATTCTTCCGGCAAATGAACCAACACATGTTGTTTTAATTGGCTAGTTCCCCTTACCATATTTTCACATGCAATTATATTGAGTGGCTGGTTATTTCCCTGCGATTTTCTATAAACTATGCCTTTAGCTATGGTTGACGCTATTTTTTCAAGTACTTGTGGCCCGACAGCAGTTGTAAGCATATCCGCTGTTGCAATAAACTCTATCGTTTTAGGGTCATTACTATTAACAGCGTGAATGTGTTGGACTTTCTCAATACGATTTTCCTGACCAACCACGTGAACATTATAAGATTGCTGATGCGCGAGTTGGTCAATTAATGGCTGATTAACATCCGTAAAAGTCACTTGTGAATTTGCGTCTGCTAATAATTTACCAATAAACCCACGGCCTATATTTCCTGCACCAAAGTGAATGACTTTCATTATTATTCTCCTTATGCTGCACTTTGAGACGCTAAAATTTCGAGTACTTCCTGAACATCTTGGGTTTCACATAAACGCTCAATAACCCCATCTTCATCTAAAGCGGAAGTAATTCGTGTGATAACTTCAATGTGCTCATTATTTTGTGCGGCAATACCAATAACTAGGCGGGCAATTTCATCGGGTTCTTCACCAAATTGTACGCCTTCGGGGTATTGGCAAATAACAATGCCGGTTTTTAATACGCGGTCTTTGGCTTCTATCGTTCCGTGAGGTACCGCAATAGACTCGCCAAGATATGTGGGAGTTAGTTTTTCGCGAGCTAACATCGCCTCAATATAGTCAGGCTCAACATAGCCACCCTCAACTAATTTTTGCCCCGCAAATTGGATGGCTTGCGTTTTATTCTGTGCAGATAGGTTTAAATGAATATGCTTTGCACTCAATGTAAATATCGCATCATCATAATTTTCTATTTCATAGGATTCATCATTTGCTGCAATAATCGTTTGCTTAATCAGTCGTCCGTCATTCGCAGCTTTAGGATTTTTTTTAGCTATTAAATTGGTGACTAGATCATTATACGTTTGGCTATCTAAGAAGTTTGTTAAAGAAATATGCATTGCATTTGGCGCAAATGACTGTGCCCTTTGTGTTAGATCTCTATGAGTAATAACAATATCAACGTTATCTGGCAGGTCGTTAATTGCCATATTAGTGACTGCAATATCGATTAAGCCTGCATCTCGTACTTTTTTGGCTAATACCCCGGCCCCCATTGCACTTGACCCCATGCCTGCATCGCAAGCAACAATAATGTTGCGCACTTGAGCTAAATTGATAGAGGTATCTTTATTGGTTGAGCTTGTTGCTGATGACTTTGATTGCGTTTTCATATTGCGCATTTTTTTCGTCGCACTTTCGAGCTCATCATCATCGCCAATTCGTGTTCGTTTTAATAAAAGCACTGAAACGATAAAAGAAACAGCTGTAGCACTTGTGACTGATAAAATAACGCCAATAAGTGATGATTTAGGGGTCATCAGTAGAACTGCAAATATTGAACCTGGTGATGCAGGAGAGACTAAGCCCGCATGAAAAAGGTTCATCACAAATACCCCTGTCATCCCTCCAAGAATTACAGCAAGAATTAATCGAGGATTCATTAAAACATACGGGAAATAAATTTCATGGATACCGCCAAAAAAGTGAATAATTGCTGCCCCTGGTGCAGATTGCTTGGCATTACCTTTACCAAAAAACATATAAGCGAGTAAAACGCCTAAACCTGGTCCAGGGTTTGCTTCAATTAAGAAAAAAATGGAGGAACCTGTTTCAGATGCTTGCTGAATACCTAACGGTGAAAAAATACCGTGATTAATAGCATTATTGAGAAATAAGATTTTTGCAGGTTCAACAAAAATAGACGTGAGTGGAAGTAAGTTATTCTCCACCATCACGTTCACACCAGCCGCTAATATTTTGGATAACCCTGCAACAAGAGGACCTATCGCTAAATAAGCCAAAATAGCTAATAACATGCCGATAATGCCGGATGAAAAATTATTCACTAACATTTCAAAACCCGTTTTAACTTTGCCTTCGATCCACAAATCAAAACGTTTTATTGCATATCCGCCTAATGGACCAGCAATCATTGCCCCCATAAACATCGGCATGTCAGCACCAACAATGACCCCCATTGTTGTTATTGCACCAACTATTCCACCCCGCTCTCCACCGACCAAACGGCCACCGGTATAACCGATTAATAGAGGGAGTAAATAGGTGATCATAGGACCAACAAGTTGAGCTAATGTCTCATTAGGCCACCAGCCCGTTGGGATAAATAACGCGGTAATTAATCCCCAAGCGATGAAAGCACCGATATTAGGCATAACCATATTACTGAGGAAACGCCCAAAATTCTGTACCTTTAATTTGATATTTGATGTTACCATGATAGAACCCCGTGGTACGAGAATGATAAAGTTGTAACGTTATCGCCAAATAACGTCTGTGATTTTTTCAACTCTTTCACTCTAGCATGAGCTTTATCAGATCCGCACCACGTGGGCCTTTATGTGAACAAGATCACTATTACCCCCCGGCTCACCCCACCTTTATATTGATGAAGATCACATAAAATTCATGTCACTAAATTACATTGCTCTTTTTTTACACAAAAAAACCATTTTTAGTGATATTAGTCACAGTTTAAAACTCGTTATTTATCTTCGATTAGTGATGAGCATCACAATTTATTTTCTATTTATCTTTTTTATCCTGTGGACTAATGTCAATTATCCAACTGTACAAGTCACTTTTTATATTTTGTAATAAAATTACTAAACGTACTTTCTTCATTTTTCTTTGCATGCTGCAATAAATCACATTATCGTCTTTCGTAGTCAATGCCTGTTATTGCTATTTGAAAACTTCATTTTCTATTTCATTATTACCATCATCTTTTTGCGATAATCTTAAATTGAATTAACGACAACGTATTATTATCAATACATTATTTAACCTTGCTTCGTCTGGTCTTCACCGATAAATTACCTCTAATTTTCTTAATTAAAATGTGAATATCATGACGTCAACCGTTATTGTTTTTCTTTTGGTTTATATTGCGATGGGCTTTGGTAAGCTACCCGGCTTCAAAGTTGATAGAACTGGCGCTGCGGTTATTGGTGCCCTAGCTATGATGGCTATTGGTAGTATTACCCCTCCCCATGCATGGAATGCTATCGATTACCGAACGATTGGGATGTTATTCGGGCTTATGGTCGTTTCTGCTTCTTTTGTTGTGTCTGGTTTTTATAGCTGGACCGCAAATAAAGTCGCAATGCTAAAAGTTTCGCCCCCTATATTACTCGCTGTTTTAATTCTTGTTGGTGGCTTTCTTTCCGCATTGCTCACTAATGATGTTGTTGTTGTCGCGATGACTCCATTATTAGTATCAATTAGTTTATCTCGCGGTTTAAACCCAATTCCTTTTTTACTTGGCTTTTGTTTCGCAGCGAATAACGGGGCCGCAGGTTCATTAATTGGTAGCCCACAAAATATGATCGCAGCACAAGGGCTTGATATCTCGTTTGTTGGCTTATTACAGGCATCAGCAATACCAGCCCTGCTTTCCTTACCATTAACATGGTTAGTACTCGTTTGGTTATATCGTCATCGTTGGTATTTGACTAAAGAAAATACGCTCTCAACTCCCCCTAAATCAACCCAAGAAACATTAGATGTCTGGGAGACAGCAAAAGCGGGTGTCATTACTTTCGCAGTCATCATTACCTTTATTGTGACTGATATTCCTAAAGAACTTATTGCATTAACGGCTGCTGGATTTTTATTATTAAATCGATCTATTGCCTCGAGTGATATGCTTAAACTCGTTGATGGTAATCTTTTATTACTCATCATGGGGCTATTTGTTGTCAATGCCGCTTTTGCCGCCACAGGACTACCTCAGCAATTATTAACTGATTTGCGAAACTACGGTGTGGAACTCAATAACCCATTAGCCCTATTTTTAGTGACAGGCGTCCTAAGTACTATCGTTGGAAACAACCCTTCAGTCATGCTACTCGTCCCCTTCTTAACACCTGAAGGCAATGCCGATTCATTAGGCGCTGCTCTCGTATTGGGTTCTGGTTTTTCAAGTAACTTACTGGTCTTCGGTAGCCTTGCTGGCATTATCGTCGTTGAGCAATCAGCGGCATATGGCGTAAAAATTTCTTTCGGTGAGTTCTCTAAATCAGGGGGAATTGTCGCGCTATTGTGTATGCTATTAGCCGCTGCTTGGATTTTACTTGCGTTATAGTCGTTTTAACCAATCTGCTATCACACTGGCAGATTGGTTATCATTATATTTCCTATGGCAATATCGCAAAAGAACGAACAGGAAAACCACTGGCATTATTTGGTTTAGCGACGATATTAAAAATTACCGCGCCACGTGTGGGCACTTGGTCTAAATTAGCAAGTAATTCAACTTGGTATGTATCTTGTTCTAATACGTAATACTCACCGAGTAATGCATTATTTTTTCGAAAATCTTTTGCAGCATCAGTATCAAATGTTTCATGTCCAATCGCTTTTATACCGCGTTCTTCAAATAAAAATTTGAGTGCGTCCATTCCCCAACCCGGTATTTGGTTATTGCCCTCATCATCTTTATTATCCATAAGCTCTTGTGATGGCCAACGTTTACTCCAATCCGTACGTAATGCAACAAAACTCCCTGATTCAATTCGACCATTTTTCGCTTCAAAATTAAGGATATCATCGAGAGAAAATGCAAAGTTAGGATCTTCTTTGGCCCTTTCTGACTGGTCAATAACAATCAGTGGCAGAACAAGTTCTTTTAATTCGAGCTCATGTAAATAACGTTTCCCTTCAACGAAATGACAAGGAGCATCAATATGGGTGCCATATTGTCCTGGAAATGTAAATTGCTGTGCAAAGAAACCTTCTGGATAGCCAAATAATGTTTTAAATTCGGCAGAGTCAAACATAAAAAAATGTGGTGAGTCTTTATCGAAGCTATGTGTCAAATCAACCCATTTTTTAGATTTTATTACATTAAATGCATCTATTAATTCATTGCTCATATTTTCCCCTGTCAGTTCTATTGTCTAAATAAGCTTATCTACAGACTATTTTTATAATGCCCTTCCTAACCTATTAAATAACGAAAAAACATTCTGTTGTCTACAAATTCAACACGAATCTTTTTCATATTAAATCAGTAAGATATTTAGTTTATATAGAAAAAACCACTAATTAATAAAAATTAGTGGTCAACGTAATAATCAAAATAAAAAATAGACTAGGATTTTATTTAGGATATTTGTTCCAGCTGTCAGGTTCAATAAAACCATCATAAATACGCTGCGAACGAATATAATCTGCGTACTCTTTAGACTCAAAAGCTTCTTTCAAATCTTTTGCCCACTGAGCATCTAAATCTTTTTGCATAACAGTCACAATAACGCGATGCTCTAGCGGTGAATTTTCTACAACTAAACCATCAGCAATACGTTGGCCAGCACTTGCCACATAGTTACCATTCACAACAACAAAATCAACATCATCTAATAATCGCAACCCTTGTGCCGCATCGGTTTCTCGAATATCTAAGTTATATTCATTTGGGGAGATATCATTAACACTAAAACTTAATGTACTCACATCTGGATTAATTTTTATCCAACCTAACTTTTCCAAGATCCTCGCGCCACGCTCTGCATTAACGGGGTCATTAGATAACGCAACAATCATACCGTCTTTCACTTCATCCAGTGTTTTATGTTTATTTGACCGCAGACTTTGAGGCGCACTCGGTGAGTCTGTTAATGCCACCATATTAATATTATTTTTTTTGTTATAAGCCTCCATATAGGCACGGCTTTGATTTACAGAAGCATCAATAGAGCCTTCTTCAAAAGCAGGATTTATTTGTCTATTCTGTGAAAATTGGCGCAAATTAACGGTATAACCTTTTTTCTCTAAAATCGGTACGATACCTTTGTCTACTTGGTCAATATAATTGCCAACACCAAAACCTATTGTAATTTGTTTTTTATTAGGATTATCTTTTTCACTATTATCGCCACATCCAGCCAGCACCGCTAAAGCAGTAGTAATTAAAGATAAATTTATTAATTTTTGTTTTAACATAGATAACAGCCCTGTAAAGATATTTTAGGCAGTATAATCATAATTAGAGAGTACAACTTAGACTATATCGTTATAACTTAATACTAAAGTAATATAAGAGTGGCATTTGATTCCTTTTGGTTATAAGCATATAACAAACAGATCGTTCGATTAGTAATGTGATTGATATGTAATGAAGGAGATAAAAAACATTTAAAAAAGTGAGTTGCTTTATGACTATTTCCTATAATGATGTAATTAATTCTTTAACTAATTTAACACCAGATTCCAGCCTAGCTAAAATTCGCCATGAACGCGCGGTGGCGACTGAAAATACTCAAGCCGTATTTGAAGCCATTTTTTCTGCACCATCGACACTTCTCACAAATAATGTGAAATATTATTTTGCTTATGAAGTTGCAAAAATGACAGGAAGTCCCCGCCTAGCTGAATTTTATTTTCAATTAATAAACTCAATGCCTGATGAACCTCTTAGTAAACCACTGGCTACAGCAAAAGAATATCTGCAAGTTTTAACACAATCACCTAAAGATACCCATTACCAATTAATTGCTGCGTTAGCTGAACAAGGTTGGCAAGAAAGTGACATCATTTTACTTGCTCAATTAATAACTTATGTCACCTATCAAGCTCGGCTAATCGAAGGGGTTCTGTTACTGACGAATAGTAGTCATCTTACACATAACTCACCTAAAGTTGTGGCTGGTAAATGGAACCACCAACCATTAACCCGCAAAGGAAAACCTTCACCAACGGCTTTTACACAAGATAATTTAGGATGGGAAGCTTGGATTTCAGCAAGGGATGCAAAAACGCTATCCGTTGAAGAAGCCCAAGTCATGAAAAAATTTGGTCAATTAAACTCTGAATATTTTTTACTGCTCGCCCATCAAAGTAAAATTTTAGAGTTACGAACTTTAGTTGACCGAGGCGTGTTTTATACCTCAGAAGGGTTACCTCGCTGGGAACGTGAATTTGCTGCGGCCGTAACTAGCAAAGTTAATGGCTGCATATACTGCGCTTCTGTACATGCTAGAAAAGCCAGTCAGTATGCAAAAGAACGACGTGCTGATGTTGATAAATTACTAGCAACTGCGACGGGTTCAGTACTTGCTGAAGGTTTTGATGACAGACTCCTAGCCATCACAGATTTAGTCGCCTCTTTATCTGCAACCCCCATCCAAGCCACACCATCACAAATTAAAGAGTTACAAAACTTGGGTTTATCTGAACTTGAATTACTTGACTTAGTTCAATCAACGGCCTTCTTTTCATGGGCGAACCGCTTAATGTTATCGCTGGGTGAGCCCTTTGAAATAGTAGAGGATAAGGAGTAATTCAATGGAACTGATTATGGGTTTAGAGGCATTAGAAGCGCAAATAAAACAAGATTTGCAGTATTTAAATTTACCAATAACGTCTTGGTCATTATCAAAAAATAACCCTGAAAACCAAATTATTGATGTCGCTATCATTGGTGCGGGTATGTCAGGAATTACAGCCGCATTCGCTCTGAAATTACGAGGTATCAATGCAATTGTTTTCGACCAAGCCCCTGCTGGCAAAGAAGGCCCATGGCAAAGCCCTGCATTAATGGAAACATTGCGTTCCCCAAAACATGTGGTTGGCCCTGCGCTTGCATCCCCCTCTTTAACTTTTCAAGCTTGGTTTAAAGCCCAGTTTGGCATTCAAAAATGGGATGAACTCGATAAAATTCCACGTTTGCAGTGGGGAGAATATCTGCAATGGTATAAAACCATGACAGAACCCTATGTACTTAATCAATACCAATTAGTCGATGTGCAATTAAACGATAACTACCGTGAATTAATTTTTGACACTCCTAACGGTACCGTCAGATATCAAGCGCAACATGTTATTTTATCGACGGGTATGGAGTCTTTTAGTGAAGCTAATATCCCTAGTTTTATGAATGATATCCCAACGACCTATTGGGAACATTCATATGCAGGTACTGACTATCGTCGTTTTAAAGGCTTAGACATTGGTGTTGTTGGATATAGTGCCGGTGCGATGGATAGTTCAGCAACGGCATTAGAAAATGGTGCTAATTCAGTTGAGATTTTGATCCGCGCTAGCGACATGCCCCGAGTAAATCGAGGAAAAGTTGCTGGAAGTGCAGGATTTACCAATGCGTATACCTATTTTACAGATGCTCAGAAGTGGCATTACACTGATTATGTTGCCAAAGCCAAAACGCCAGCTCCTCATGGCAGCACGTTGAGAGTTTCTCGCCATAAAAATGCTTATTTCAATTTCAATACCCAAGTTAAATTTATTGAATTGAAAAATAAAAAATTGCATGTCACAACAACAACAGACAAATTCGTATTAGATTATTTAATCTTAGCAACTGGCTATCGGATTAATTGGGCCAAACACAGCGCTTTTCATCAATTATCTCCGCTAGTTAAAACATGGGGGGATGCATACACGCCATCCATTCATGAAGAAAATGCAGAGTTAGCTTCACACCCTTATTTAGGTAATCATTTTGAATTTCAAGCTAAAAACAAGTCAGATACATTAAAAATCAATCGGTTATATTGTTTTAACTTAAGTGCATCGCTCAGTATGGGCCCGGTCATAGGGTTAATCCCTGGAACGAATATTGGGGCAGAACGATTGGCTGACCATATTGCAGCTCAATTGTACCTAAGCTACCAAGAGCAACACCTTGAGCAAGTTAAAACTAGCCAAGAAGCTGAATTATTGGGGGATGAGTGGCAACCCGCTGTACCGCCTTCAGAACGTGTGCAATTAGCTGATAGTGTAGAGTAGATTATGATTACCTTTCAAAACATTCAAAAAGTTTATGAAAAAGATGGGCAGTCTTTAGTTGCATTGCAAGACATTAATTTGCATATCAATAAAGGTGATATCTTTGGGTTTATTGGTTATAGCGGGGCTGGTAAAAGCTCACTTATCCGTTTGGTTAATCAATTAGAAAAGCCAACCAGTGGTGCCGTTATTATCAATGGCCAAAATATTGCTGAGCATACCCCAGCAGAAACGCGCTCACATAAAAAAAGCATCGGTATGATTTTTCAGCATTTCAATTTGCTAGAAACGAAAACTGTTGCTCAAAATATTGCGATGCCCTTATTACTCTCAGGTGTCAATAAACAAGAAATCAATCAGCGAGTTGATAGCATTCTTGAATATGTCGAGCTTAGTGATAAAAAAAACCAATACCCAGGGCAGTTATCTGGTGGGCAAAAGCAGCGTGTGGGTATTGCGCGTGCTTTGATCAACAACCCACAAATTTTATTATGTGATGAAGCCACTTCAGCACTCGACCCGCAAACAACGCGCTCAATTTTGCAATTACTAAAAAAGATCAACCAAGAACAGCATATTACTATTTTGCTAGTTACTCACGAAATGGAAGTTATTGAACAAATTTGTAACCGTGTTGCTGTTATGGGGTCTGGCAAAATTGTCGAAGAAGGAACTGTACTTGATATTTTTGCCAACCCACGCCATGACACAACCAAGAAATTTGTAGGAACCGTATTAAACGAAGAAATTCCAGAACGCGTTCTGCATAACTTAGAACATCAACAAGATGTTTATCGTCTTGAATTTTTAGGGGCTTCCGCACAACAACCTGTCGTTAATGAGTTAATACTCAAAGAAATTGTCAAAATAAATATCTTATTTGCCAATATGAAAGAGATCAGTGGTGTCGTGCTGGGCAGTATGTTTGTCCAATTTATTGGTGATAAAGAAAAAATTGATGAAGCCGTCTCTTTTCTTCGCCAACGCGGAGTTGCAGTCAATCAGGGGGCACTATGACACAATTATTCGAAACCGCTTTAACGGCGAAACAGTTTTTATTAGCGATGTCAGAAACCTTTACGATGGTCAGCATTGCGCTCGTATTAGGTTCTATATTTGGGATCCTATTAGGTATCGTACTTGTTGTAACGAGGCCAGAGGGTATTTGGGAAAATAAATGTATTTATCGCATTGTGAACCCGATAATTAATATTATTCGTTCATTGCCTTTTATCATCTTATTAGTTGCGATGATCCCCCTTACACGCTTTATGGTAGGAACCTCAATAGGAACAACTGCAGCAATTGTGCCATTAGTGATTTTTATTGCCCCCTATACTGCACGTTTAGTTGAAAACTCATTACTCAGTGTACATTCAGGTATTATTGAAGCGGCTGATTCTATGGGAGCAACAAATTGGCAAATTGTTTGGCACTTTATTTTACCTGAAGCGAAATCATCATTAATTCTAAGTTTAACCGCTGCCAGCATTACTTTAGTTGGTGCAACCGCAATGGCAGGAGCCGTTGGTGGTGGAGGTGTCGGTGACTTAGCACTAAACTACGGCTACCAGCGTTTTGATAATGTTGCAATGGCTATCACCGTTGTTACATTAGTAATTATCGTACAAGGCATGCAATTTATTGGTGACTATTTAGCGAAAAAAGCGCGCTTCCATTAGTCATTAGTTTCGTGGAAAAGGTCGAAAATATATTCGGCCTTCTCTCTTTTACCTTACTTTATAAGTGTCGATTATCCCCCTTAAGACTTGTGGCGAGCCCCAACACCATAATTATCGTTAATAGAAAAAATTAACAATAAAACTCACTCTAGTGCTTACTTATTCATATCTATCAATTTTTTACGTGTTTTAACGCTTTTTTATAGTGAGAAATGCGATAAATAATCAAATTATTTAAATTTATTTATATTATAATCATGTAGATATATATTTTAATGGATGTTATCCGCTTTTCGCTAAAATAATCTATTCTCAATATATATTTAGTCGTCTTGCTATTTTGTTGTTTTTGCTTTCTACGCGCGCTTTACGATGCATCGTCAGCGTTTTATTCACTTACAGATTAAACTGATTATGCCAACTATTGAACAGCTCATTTTATTGATTTCTATACTCATTCTTTTGGGAATTTTCTCTAGCAAACTGTCCGCTAGGCTCGGTTTACCCATGCTTGTCATGTTTTTATTTGTTGGCATGCTAGCGGGTGAAGATGGGATAGGTAAGATTACGTTTGATAACGTTAATGTTTCGTATGCCGTTGGCTCTCTCGCGCTTGCTTTAATTTTATTTGATGGGGGTCTACAAACATCAGTAAAATCTATTCGTCTAGTTTGGAAACCGTCTTTTACACTAGCAACGCTAGGCGTTCTTGTAACCGCTGGGGTGACTGGTCTCGCGGCTGCTTATATCCTCGACGTCCCTCTTCTGGAAGGGCTATTACTAGGCGCTATCGTCGGTTCTACCGATGCTGCCGCCGTCTTTTCCTTACTGCGCAACGCGGGGATCTATTTAAATGAACGCCTGCAATCGACGTTAGAAATAGAAAGCGCAACCAATGACCCGACAGCCATATTCTTAACTGTTGGCTTATTACAACTCTTAATGAATCCACAAGCTTCAGGTAGTGAATTAATTCTGTTATTTTTTAGTCAAATGGGGATAGGTACAGTTGTTGGCTTAAGTGTTGGCTGGGTTTCAGTCAAAATTATCAATAAGATTAAACTAATCGCAACTGGGTTGTATCCTGTGCTTGTCGCTGCTTGTGGGTTGCTTTCTTTTGGACTCGCGAGTAATTTAGAAGGTAGTGGCTTCTTATCTATTTTTGTTACTGGTGTGGTGATTGGTAACCATCGGTTTGTTTTTCAACGCAATACATTTTTGTTTCATGATGGATTAGCATGGCTAAGCCAAATTATCATGTTTGTTATGTTAGGGCTACTTGTCAACCCAAGTTCTCTAATTGAAGTCTGGCTTGAGGGTTTAATTATTGCTCTTGTCTTAACGTTTATCGCAAGGCCATTAGCTGTAATACCGGTTCTAAAATTATTTGGTTTCCCTAAACCTGAAATTACATTAATTTCTTGGGTAGGATTACGTGGCTCTGTCCCTATTATTCTCGCCATTTTCCCATTTATCTATGGTTTACCTAATGCCCATCTGATTTTTGACGTGGTTTTCTTTGTGGTATTAATTTCAGCAACATTACAAGGTTCAACCTTACCTTATGTTGCACGTAAATTAAATTTAATGCAGCCACCGCCATTGATCCCTGCAGCAACGTTAGATATTACCGCGGTAGACCAAATAGATGCAGATTTAGTGGAATATACATTAGGTGAGGATTGCGCTGTAGTAGGTCGTCGATTATCTCAACTTGCATTACCTGACCAAACTGTCATTGCTATGATCACGCGAGAAAAAAGTGTTTTACCGCCAAGGGGGTCAACTACGCTTCATGCTGATGATCATTTATTTGTTGTTCTTAAACCTGAAAATCGTATTTTTCTTGAACATCTATTTTCAGAAAAAAACATCTCTGAAAACACGCCTATTGAACTACCCGATACCGGGTTAAGTTTAAAAGGAACGACTCGGTTAAATGAGATCCACTCATCTTATGGTATCCAAATTGATAATGGTGATGAAAGAACCCTTAACCAATTTATTTATGCTTCTATATCGGAACCTTTACAAGATACCGTCATGAAATTAGAACAACTGCAATTAAAAATTGGAGAAATGATAGGCACACGCATCATAACCGTAATATTAGAACCTATTAAAGCGCAGGAAGGTTAATTACACATAAATGTGCTAGAGATAATGACTCTAATGTTAAGTAATAATTAGTTCAAAGATACAAAAATAAAAGCCCTTTCGGGCTTTTATTTGTTCTTTTATGAAACCTAGGATAATAATAGATATTGTCTTATTTAAACTATAAACAGCAAATGTATTTAATTTACGTTCCTAATTTAAACAGGTAAGAATGAGAGCTAATTATGTTTCATTCTGGGACAATATGGTTTATTCGGCTATATAAGGGTGTATGCAGAACTTTCAAACCCTTTATTAGCTGTGTCCTCATCTACTTGAGTATCCTCTTGTAGGACTTCACTAAAAAACTCACCCATGTTAACGTCTAAAACTTTTAGCACTCGAACAAGACAGTCTATATCAATACGATTAACACCACGCTCGTAACGAAATAGCTGCTGTTCACTTATATCTATCTCTTTAGCTAACTGAAAAACAGTAAAGCCTTGAGCTCTTCTAAGGGCTTTTATTTTTTGTCCAACTGCACAAGCGACAGGATATTTCGTGTTCATAAACATTCTCGCTTCAATTTATTATTAAGGAAATAAAAATTAACAGATAATTACCTGCATATTTTATTTTTTATATTTATGTGTATAACAGTGATAATGCTATAGACGATTCAGCATATATCGGAAAGAATGATATACTACCCTTATAATTAGTTTCAACTAGTCCTAAATTAACATTGCAACTATGTAACAAAGTATTTCATGCTATACATTATGCATTTAAAAGCAAAATAACACTTTAAAATCACTCAGTTACACCAAATATGTGTAATTTCATTTGATAGTAATCCAAAAGACACCCCTCCTCCCTCGGAATATTCATCTAAAAAAGACCCGTATGGCCGATGTATAACCTAAAAATAAAGGAAATAAATAGAATTATTTAACACTGTAACAATATTAATGTTATTGATACAATTTAACATGGTCTGAAATGATAAAACCTGTATTCATGATACTTTTATGTAAAAAATAGTAAAAACAGTCAATTTTATCTCTAAAACTCTCTAATTTGACAAAATATCAGTACATTAAAAAACCAGCCAGTCTGTTACAATTAGTAAAATACTAAATTTTTAAAGTAGCAAAATATGGATTTATTATATTCAAGTACCAAACATAACAAAACCATAACGTTAAGAAAGCTTATTATTCATTTTACTAGATGAATATCACAAAATTATGAAAAATAATTTTCATCGACAATGCGTTTTTGATTTAACTGTTTTTTTGTTTTTTACTGTGTGCAAACTGACGTAAAACTTCAAAAACAAACAAAATCACAGGATTTATTGCTATATTATAGTATCTTACATTTACTATATAATAATATTCGTTTATAAAAAATTATATTTACTTTTTCTATCCCACACTCGATATTTATCCTCGCAGCTTTATTCTCTCATTTATACATAGTGAAATCATTATATTCTATAACGCACCAAATATATCCTGCTAGTACCATATTGAAACTTAGATGTAAGTACTAAAGGACTTTTATAAGATACATTCTGAATTATTCTGCATATAAAGCGAGTGACGCGATCATTAATTTTTGCCCCTTTATCATGCTACTTAGAGAATGTAACTTACAAAACATGTGTATATTCGTTAGATTTAATCTGTAATAAAGTTATGTTTGATTTCTAATGA